>JAVZLI010000120.1:0-3826 GCA_038883835.1 Thermoplasmataceae archaeon | reverse complement strand
ACAGTTCAAGTTTCCCAAATCACTGATGAAGTGGCTGGTTGTATGGAAGCAGTTGATTGATTACAGAGTGTTGAAAGGAATAACGAGGAAGATAATATCAGTTGGGTCTCATCCCTGAAAACCCTGATTACACAACCATATAGCATCTCATTCATGCAGCCAGGCCAGATATCTCTTCACCTAGCTCTGATGAGACTGAAGCAGCCACTGACGATTCAGGTCTTAAGACAAGGAATGCAGGTGAGTACAGGATTCTCAAGTATGGAGATAATAATGCGAGGAAGAAGCATCTTGTTGTTGTCATTACGGCTGACGTAAGAAGAAAGAAGCTCCTGTGTGTGACTGTACGCATAGAGGGGAAGGGATATACTGAGGCTTCGATAGCGCTGCAGCATATCTCATCCATAACGGAAAGGGGTATAGGGATCAAGGAAGTTCTACGGAGATGGAGCTTTCGATCAGTCATCCATGTTCAACAAGCTCCACTCCATTGGCGTTAAACCAGTGGTTAAGATAAGGAAGAACGCATCTGCTGATTTGTACAGGAAGGGGGGCAAGTACCGTAGGAGGATAGTCAGGGAGTACAAGAATCTGGGGTATGAAAGATGATACTCATTGAACAACTATGGAATGAGGTGGCCCGGTACGGAAGGCATATTCTCAGCTGTGAAGAGAAAGTTCGGGGAGAACACTCTCTAGATCAAAGGAAAGTCTGCTGGCAGAGGGTTACCAGAGGTTCTGGGTATACGATGAGATGAGGGAATACGGAGAAGTGCATACCCTAAACAATAGTTCGCAGCAATATTAAGCCGAAATCCGTGAATGGGAGGGGGGTTTCTACCGAATTATTCATTTAACAGAGCATAATCTCCGTAATCTTTTTAACCTTATTTAGAATAAAAAGACAGAGGTATGAAAATGGTTGAAGCAATAATAAATAATGTGAAAAATTAAGATGAGGTTTTTAACAGGGAACTAGATATCAGAAAATTTTCAATCAAGCCGCTGAACGCTAGAATAGCCAAATTGCGGGACGAAAGCATAAGCTCAAAGGTCAAAATATCAGCGAACGAGCGAAGCTCATCACCGAGTTCTATGAGAGCGGCATTGCGAATGGAAAATCAATACCAGTACAAAGAGCGATGGCTTTTAAATACATCATGGAAAGAGTTAGCATCCCCATAGAGGAAGGCCAGCTTATTGTCGGCATAAGAGGCACAGGCCCGAATGAAGTCCCAACCTACCCGGAGATCACCGTCCATTCTGAAGAGGACCTCAAGATCCTGACAGGTAGGGAGAACATGCCATATTTTGCAGATGAGAATACTGTTGAACTATACCGGCGATACATTATCCCGTTCTGGAAAGGAAAGGCGATGAGAGACATTATGTTCAGCAGTCTTTCTAAGGAATGGATAGCATCATACGAGGCCGGTATATGGACGGAGTTCATGGAGCAGAGAGCTCCAGGGCATACAGCTGGAGGTAGCAGAATTTTCAGCAAAGGGACTTCCGATATTAAAGACGAAATAAAAAATGCAGAAAAATCCTTACTTCCGGGAGACCCTGATTCATTTGATAAACTCGAAGAGCTAAAGGCTATGCGGATTACGCTCGAGGGGATAGAAATATATGCTAATAGATATGCAGCCGAGCTTGAAAGGCTGTCAAAGGTCGAAAGTGATCCAACCAGAAAAGCTGAGCTGGAGCAAATGGCAGCTATCTGCAGAAGGGTTCCTTCAAACCCTCCTCATTCATTCTGGGAAGCACTCCAACACTATTGGTTTATTCATGTCGGAGTGACTTATGAGACGAATCCTTGGGATTCTTTTAGCCCGGGAAGGATAGACCTACTCCTATATCCATTCTACAAACGAGACATAGAGAATGGTACTCTTACGAGGGCCAAAGCAAAAGAGCTCTTGGAGTGTTTCTGGCTGAAATTCAACAATCAGCCTGCAGTACCAAAAGTTGGCGTCACAGCGGAAGAGAGCACTACTTATAACGATTTCTCAAAACTGAACCTCGGCGGACTAAATGCCGATGGGAAGGATGCAGTTAACGATCTTTCGTATCTTCTTCTCGAAGTCCTAGGAGATATGAGAACACTGCAACCCAACACAGCAGTTCTAGTGAGCAACAAGAATCCAGACAGATTCCTTATAACTGCTCTAAAGGTTGTAGGTCCTGGATTTGGAGAACCACCGCTCTTCAATGCGGACCAGATAATTGTGAACAAGCTTAGACAAGGGAAAAGCTTGGAAGATGCAAGAACATCTGGTGCGAGCGGGTGCGTTGAAAGCGGATCATTTGGAAAGGAGGCGTATATACTTACTGGATACTTCAATCTTCCAAAAATACTTGAAATCACACTGCATGGGGGAGTTGATCCTAGGACTGGAAAACTCGTTGGGAAGAAGACTAGAAGGGCTGAGGGGCTGGAAAGCTATTCCGATCTCTGGGACTCCTATATTGACCAGATCAAGTATTTCATCGATCTCAAGATGAAAGGAAATGATTTTATCGAGTATCTTTACGCCAAGAACCTACCAGTTCCATTTTTGTCGTCATGGCTTGACGATTGCGTGCAGAACGCGAGGGACTATAACAGCGGTGGTACAAGATACAACACCCAGTATATCCAGATCGTTGGACTTGGAACTGTGTCAGATAGCCTAGCGGCATTGAAATACCATATATATGAGAAGAAAAATTTTAAAATGAGTGAGTTTATGCAAGCCCTAGACGAAAATTTCGAAGGACACCCTGAGATTAAGGAGGTACTAAGGAATCCGTCAAAGACCCCCAAGTTCGGCAATGATGATGACTACGTCGACGAAATATCTCAGTCACTTGTGAACGAGCTTGTTGAGACCATTGAGGGCTACCCACCATCTCCAGTCAGGAAAGCAAGCAGGCGGGTCTATTTCTTGCCCACGACTGCTCACGTATACTTTGGGAAAGTGACTGGCGCAACCCCTGACGGCCGTGTAGCAGGTTTCCCTGTTTCAGAAGGGATTTCGCCAGTTCAGGGAATGGACAGAAGAGGAATAGCATCTGTATTCAGAAGCATCTCAAAGATCGACTGGGAAAAGACCGGGGGAAGTCTTCTAAACCAGAAACTGACACCAGATCTGTTTTCAGATGAGGCAAATATTGTAAAACTTGCCACATTAATAAGAGGGTTCTTCAGGGCCGGAGGTTTCCACGTTCAGTTTAACGTAATCACTGCTTCGTTATTAAGGGAAGCCCAAAAGAATCCGAAAGATTTCCAGGACCTCATGGTTCGAGTAGCAGGTTACAGCGACTACTTCGTGAGATTACCAAAAGGCTTGCAGGAAGAAATCATCGCGAGAACTGAACATGAAACAGTATGAGCTGATGGAATCCGCCAATGGGGAGAACAAGCCTCATACCGGACTCATATTTGACATTCAGAGCTACGCTATACACGACGGCCCTGGAGTCAGAACACTCGTATTCCTCAAAGGCTGCCCTCTTCGATGCTGGTGGTGTCACAACCCGGAGGGAAGGTCTACAAGCATAAATTTGATGTTTTTCGATTCGCTTTGTATCAAGTCCCGGAATTGCATAAGAGCGTGCAGTGAGAAGGCCATCTACATAGACGATAATGGAAAAACGGCGATAGACAGAAAGAAATGTACCGAATGCGGAGATTGTACCGATAGTTGCCCTTCCAGTGCGCTGAAGATTATAGGAAGGGAAATAGGGTTGGATGATCTGATCGGCGAAATTGAGAAGTATAACAACATCTACAGCGATCCTGAGGGAGGGGTAACATTTACAGGGGGCGAGCCTCTAGCGC
>JAVZLI010000119.1:0-3853 GCA_038883835.1 Thermoplasmataceae archaeon | reverse complement strand
GGTTTATGCAGTGCCGGGGCAGGTCAATGAAGTTACATTCACTCCAGCACATGCGGGTACCCTTTACTTTGAATGTGTTGAGTACTGTGGCTATTTGCATTACGAAATGCGGGGCACTCTTACGGTGGTGGCATAAATGAGCACTGAGACGCTTCTCATACTATCTTCCATTTTAATGGCACTGGTTGCTGTAATAGTGTTCCTTGTGTATTACCTTGTGTCAAGCAGGAATGAGGTACTGGCCGACGCAGCCGAACAGAAAGGGTTCTCAGCTACAGATGAATTTGTTAGGGCTCAGAATTACGGAAGGACAAGATATCTTACGTGGTCGGTTCTCGTAGATAATGATGCAAAAAGTCTTGGCCTTAGGTACCTAATGACCAGCTTGGTCTTCCTATTCATCGCTGGCGCATATGGTGTCATTATGAGGATAAGCCTGACTGATCCAAATCCAACTATAATCAATCCAATAGTCTATAACATACTCCTAACCCAGCATGCTACCCTAATGATATACATGTTCGCCATCGGGGCATTGCTTGGCCTTGGATACTACCTTTTACCATCCTATCTAAGGGTTAAGAGGGACAACATGGGCCATCTCTCTTCTGTTGCTTTCTGGATGTGGTTCCTTGGTGGTTCCCTTTTTATTATTTCCAGGTCCTCTATGCGCTGGTACCTTTATCCACCGCTTTCCCTCCAGCTTGATGTATTCGGGGCTGGGCCTTACAATTGGCTGGCCATAATTGCAATGGAAATGATCTTTATAGGCATAACAATGGCCAGCATAATTATCCTCAAGATTATATTTGTTGACAGGGCAGATGATATGCCGTTGTCAAAGATGCCTATATTTGCTTGGTCGGTAGCTTTTACGCTGTTGCTTCTGGTCACAAGTGACCCGCCACTGATGGTTGGTCTTGGCATGCTTTTCTACGACCTCTTTAACCCTATCTTCTTCACGGCATCGTCGCACACGGTTCTGGACTTTGCAGTTCTATTTTGGTTCTGGGGTCATCCGGTTGTATACATAGCCGTCATACCATTTTTCGGCATTATGTATGAGGTAATTTCGAGATTTTCAGGGCAACCTGTGTACAGTTATTTCTCGGCTATTTTTGCACTCGGCTTGCTGATGATACTCAGTGAACTTGTGTGGGGGCATCACCTATTAAATTCTGGACTCGGAACAAACTGGGTTCTATTTTTCACTACGGCATCCTTCTTTGTCACCATACCGTCTGCGTTGACTGTCTTCAACATGATAGCAACTTTGTGGAAAGCAAACAAGATACGTATGACCACTCCTATGTTGTTTGTGATCAACGCAATCTTTGATTTTGTCGTTGGCGGAGCGATGGGTGTGATGCTGGGCGATCAGGCAATCAATCAGCAGGCTCATGGAACATATTTCGTAACAGGGCATTTCCATTTCATTTTCGTGGGGTTGACTTTAGGAACGTTTATGGCGGCATTTTACCTGCTCTACCCAACCATAACAAATGGAAGAGTTTATAATGAAAGACTCTCAAGGTGGCATTTCTATTTAACAGCCTTTGGCTCGTTCTTAATGTCATTCTCGTGGGGTGTAGGTGGATTTCTCGGTATGCCAAGGGCAGTTGCCGGCTATTTTCCCATGTTTCAGCCATATCAGGACAGTGCAATACTGGGCGGCGTGATAATCGGAATTGGGCAGCTGGTGTTTCTTTACAACATTATCACGAGCTGGACTGCGCAGCCTGTTACCGATCCTAGCAATATTTTTGAATATAGCGCTGCTAGCGCCGCCTCACATGCGGTTTCTGACAAACAAATCTCGGCTTCTGGAGGAGGTGATTAGGATGGCGGTGGCTAAGGGAGGCGTGGCATTTGCAGCTGTTATAATCATTGTCGTTGCTCTTGCATTGTCATACATTTTAACAAGCCCAAGTAGTACTGGTCTCACTCCGACTTCAAATGATTTCGCCCAGACAAAATATACGCAGTATGTGCATTTGTACGCGGATGGGAACGGCTGGGATTATTACTACTACCTCCATGGTATAGGTCCAATTAATCCGGTAATCTATGTGAAGACTGGCACTACAGTAATATTCAATGTCACTGAAGAGGACGACCTTCCGCATACGCTAACTATAGCATATGACGGCTCTCCAACTTCGGCTTTGGGTTCATCGCTCATTTCCAATCCTGGGCAGATAAATTCGAATCCCACCAAATACGAGAATACCGGGGCTTCATACACGATAATAAGCGAGTCACAGCTTGGCCAGGTTCCCGGAGTTACTGTCCAGGGCAAATATCCCTTCCTCACCGCTGGGGTTTACACTTATTGGTGCTTAGTTCATCCGACAACAATGTTTGGCCTCATAATCGTTGGAAGTAACGCAAGTGCAAATGTTACAGTTGGCGCTTCCCACCCGGTGCCATCTGTTAACACCGGCTATTCCGCTAACCTTGAAATCACGCAGTTTCAGGAAGCCGGTTCAATAAGGTATTAATGGAAATGTTACTATGAAATTCTCCGACTTCATGAGGATTTTCAAAATTGAAATAACTCTCCTTGTTGATATGGTTGCTGTGGCTGGATTTCTTGTAAATCCAAGCTTCCAGAGTCATATAATTTTATTGATACCTTTGCTTGTTTCTGGGACAGCTGCTTCTATGTCGGCAGCTCTTTTCAACAATATTTATGACAGAGATATAGACCCTGAAATGCACAGGACAGCGTACAGGTCCAAACTAATAACCAATTCAAATGTGCGTTTCTATACCGTTGCCGGAATACTGATGCTAATCTTTGCTGTCTCTCTTTCATCAATTATGATCAATCTTCTTACATCCATATTTATATTTCTGGGATTTGTCAGCTATGTCTTCCTATACACGATATTCTTGAAGAGGCGGACTTCGTGGAACATAGTTATAGGAGGAATCGCCGGCAGTTTCCCAGCTCTAGCAGGATGGGCAGCAGTATCTAATTCAGTTTCACTGACATCAATATTCATAGCTGGTATTGTCTTTTTATGGACCCCGACTCACTTTTGGAATTTGGCTGTGACACAGGCAGACGACTACAAGAACGCCGGTATACCAATGCTTCCAGCAGTTAGCGGTGTTTCAGGATCATACAAATGGATTCTTTTGAACACCGTCATTCTTGTTTTCTACTCTTTACTGCCTCTGTTCATCTCCCAGATTAGGGTCGGGTTTCTCTATGATATAATTGCGATACTCCTGGGTGCACTGTTTATACTGGTGGAAGTCGAGCCCTATAGAAGGAGCTTATCATCACAATCCTTCATAAGGGGATTTCATTTCTCTAACAGTTATCTTTTAATTCTCCTGATTTCAATATGTCTGGTAAACTACATTTCAATCTGACGGAACGGTACGATTTTCTTTACGCACTACTCGTTGCCCTGTCCGTCTTACTATGGTTGGCGACTGCACTTATAACATCGCACCTTGTTATTGATAAAGGCGTGGTTGTGTACTTTTTTGTCGGCGTCGGCATTTTTCTTTTCTTTGACGCCATCTCAATATTAAATCTCAATCATTTTCTTTTGCGGACATCCCGAGTCTTCCTTCTCATCGGGGCTTTGTTTTTCCTAATGTTATCGATTCCAGACATTTCTCTGATGATCATATCTGTGGCTATGATCGCAGTTTTAGGAAGAATGATCCTCCTTAGGAACGGTAACAAAAATATGCCAATTGAGACATTGGCGTCGGTCCTTGCGATAATATTTATGGTCCTGCTTGGTGCTCTTATAAGGTATAGTATTTCGCCACCTAATGCAACACTTGTCGGTTCAATATATGATGATGCTCTTCCTGAGGGGATCCCACT
>JAVZLI010000118.1:0-3862 GCA_038883835.1 Thermoplasmataceae archaeon | reverse complement strand
TATATAGCCTGAAACTAATCAGGAAAAAGGTGATTGTTTGGTAAAACTTGAATCGCTGGATTACAAGCCAAAGCCAATTGATGAAAATTTCCTTGAAGACACCGAGCATTACCCAGTAACAGGCAGGCATCACGATCACGAGGTCAGGGCAGAGGGTGTCCAGAGAATGGATGCTGAAGGAAAGCCCTACCCAACTAAGAACGGCATTCACGGCACAAAGGTTGCTGTTGACTGGGAATCATGCATTGCCGATGGGGCTTGCATGGATGTATGCCCTGTAACACTCTATGAGTGGGCCCTCAATCCCGGACAGATGGGCACAGGGAATGACAAAAAGATTGAGGGGGACAAGGAGCTTTACAATAAATACAGGACAGACAAATGTGATCCAGTTAGGGAAAGCGAGTGCATCTTTTGCATGGCATGCGAGAGCGTCTGTCCAACCAGAGCAATAAAAATAACGCCATAATCAAGAGAGTCCTATTATCTCACCCTCATTATTTATATCAATATTTTCAGCTGCTGGTTCTTTTGGCAGGCCTGGCATGGTCATTATTGTCCCAAGATAAGCCACGAGGAAGCCCGATCCGGAATTGATTTTAATCTCCCTGACTGTTACACTGAAATCTCTGGGGCTTCCAAGGAGATCGGGATTGTCAGAGATGGAGTACTGTGTCTTTGCCATGCATATGTCGAGCCCAGATAATCCCATTCTTTCAACAAGCTTGAGATCCTTAGCAGCCTGCCTGGTAAATATTACTTCACTGGCCCCATAGATTCTTGTTGCAATCTTCCTGATCTTTTCCTCGGGCGAGTCCTTTGGATCATATGTTCTCATGATCTTTGGTGTTGGCCTATCAGCCTCTGAAAGCACTATTTTGGCCAGATCAAGTCCACCTTCGCCGCCTTTCTCGTAGACCTGGGACCTGGCCCATTTTATCTTCTGTGAGTCCAGGGTCTCTCCAACAAATTTTAGTTCTCGGTCTGTGTCACTGGAGAAAACGTTGAGAGCAACAACTGGATCAAAACCATAATTTCTTATTATGTCAACATGCCTTGTCAGGTTTCCAATGCCTATCTTCAGTGCAGCCTCGTTTTCTGCTGCCGGATCCTTAGCCCCACCATTCAGCTTCATTGACCTGATGGTTGCAACTATAACAACCGCGTTTACATCCAATGATCCCAGCCTGGAAACCATATCAAGAAATTTCTGCCCGCCCAGCTCTGATCCAAAGCCAGTTTCAGTGACAAGGTAGTCAACATGTGAGAGTGCAATCTTGTCAGCTATTATGCTGGATGTCCCGTGAGCTATGTTTCCAAAAGGCCCGGTGTGTATAAATGCGGGAACGCCCTCGATTGTCTGCACCAAATTTGGCCTAAGTGCATCTGCAAGCAGTGCAGCCATTGCGCCATCTGCCTTGAGGTCCCTGCAAAAGACTGGATCGCCGCTGTATGTGTATCCAACTAGTATCTTTCCAATTCTTTCCTTGAGATCACTGTAACCCTGCGAAAGGCCAAGTATAGCCATGAGCTCTGAGGCTGGTGTTATAACGAAGTTATCCCTCATCATTACTCCGTTTGGCCCTTCCCCAACCCCTACAATTATATCCCTGAGAGACCTGTCGTTCATATCTACAGTTCTGGGCCATACGACAGATCTTGGATCAATCTTAAGCCGGTTCCCGTGATAGATGTGGTTATTAATCATCGCTGACAGGAGATTGTGGGCTGCACTCACAGCTGGAAAGTCTCCAGTGAATATCAGGTTTATCCTGTTGCTTGGCTCGACTGTTGATCGGCCGCCTCCTGTTGCTCCCCCCTTCACCCCAAAACAAGGCCCCAATGAGGGCTCTCTAATGGCTACTGCAACCTTCTTTCCAAGTTTGGCAATGGCCTGGGCCAACCCAATTGATGTTGTAGTCTTGCCCTCTCCCTCCTTGGTTGGGTTCATGGCAGTTACCATTATTAGCTTCCCTCTTTGTTGTTTTCCGTCGAGGGCATTCAGAGACACCTTTGCCATATAATTGCCATACTTTTCCAACATTTCCGAGCCTATTCCAATTTTAGATGCCACTTCCTCTATTGGTAAGAGATTCTGAGCCATAATATCGAAATAGGAACATAACTAGCCCAATAAAACTTCCCTGAAACTTAGGAGTGTAAAGCCATAAATTTGCAGTTGCTTCTCGGAATAGAAAATAAATTAATATCAGCAAAACATCGTTTAATGTGCAGTTGAATAAGATTGAAGTGGAGAATCCCGGACAGAGGTACATATCGAACTGGATCATTTACTCTGCCCTTGGAGAGCCTGAAATTAAACCAGAGCACTGGTCCCTAAAGGTAACAGGGCTAGTGAAAAAACCATTGACATTCAGTTTTGAAGACCTGAAAAGAATGGATCAGACAAGGTATGTCTGCGATTTCAACTGTGTTACTGCTTGGAGCATAAAGGATGTAAAATGGGAAGGGCCAAGCCTTGGAAAGATCCTGAAGGCAGCTGAGCCTCATTCTGATGCAGATTGGGTCATGTTCAAATGTGCCGAGGGTTACACTACACCAGTCCCACTTGAATACGCCATAAAGGACGATTCAATCATAGCCCTGAAGATGAACGGGAACTACCTTACAGTTAGCCAGGGATTTCCTGCCAGGCCGTTCATACCTGAGCTTTACGGATGGAAAAGTGCCAAATGGCTAACTGAGATAGAAGTTATAAAGGGATACGAGGATGGGTACTGGGAACAGTATGGATACCATGAAAGGGGACTTGTCAGTGCAGGGGAACGTTATACGGGAGGAGCATGGAAAAGAGTCAGGAAGACCGTTACAGGAATGTTTAGGGCGTGATTCATTCCCACCTCCTTCCAGATCCTGGCTGAGTTCTTGCAAAAACGGCTAATGTTAAACCAATCAGATGGAGTACAACTGCCGCTACAATAAGTGTCAGGCCAGATACAATAACTAAGGCTTCAGCAGAATTTTTTGAAAAGAGGCCCACGGCCATTGTTATGATCCCTGCATTCACGAGGATAAGCTCTGACAGCATTCTCCGGTCGGTGCGGCTCTGATCGTGAAGCCTTGATGGAAGAAATAGGGTACTTACTCCCATTATCATTTCCATCACAAACCCAAAGAACCAGATCAAAAATACTGGATCCCGCCCCATGCTAATGATCCCTGTTTCCTCCAGAACCAGAATCACAATCCCTGCAATGAGATAGAACCAGGCAATAGTCATGAACAGAAGAGGAACACGTATTCTCTGAGATATCATGACAGAAAGATCGAAGGATGCTATTTAATAAAATGGTCGCCGA
Source organism: Thermoplasmataceae archaeon (assembly GCA_038883835.1). Lineage (GTDB taxonomy): Archaea > Thermoplasmatota > Thermoplasmata > Thermoplasmatales > Thermoplasmataceae > UBA447. The sequence goes on along the minus strand of JAVZLI010000118.1, from coordinate 542 downwards.
ACCTCCATGCTTAACCAATATTTTTATCCGTGCCAATCATTCTGCAAATGCAGCCCCGTGGTGTAGTGGCCAAGCATTTCGGACTTTGGATCCGACGACGGCAGTTCGAATCTGCCCGGGGCTATTCATGATAACGATAGTCGGAAGAAGATCATCGCACATAGAATTGGAAGCTGACGAAACGGTCTCCTCTATAATGATCAGGCTTGGGCTTTCGGATAACTCCTATGTGTGCCTGATCAACGGGAAGCCTGTTACATCTGACCATATGGCACACCCTGGGGACAGCGTGACCTTTCTGGAGGTGTTTTCTGGCGGATGACCTATCCTATGGACTCAGAGTAATATTTGCCCAGGACGAGGTACTTCCGCCCTGTTTTAACAGGATCGCTTATGGATACCTTGGGCTTTAGAGGGTTAAGGTTCCTGCCAATATTTGCCCTGCTGATGTGTGACATTATGGCCTCGTCAGCGCTTACGGCCGTTTCCATGATATCCACAAATAACCTATCGCCTTCCACATATGGACGCCGGTAAGCTTT
>JAVZLI010000117.1:0-3865 GCA_038883835.1 Thermoplasmataceae archaeon | reverse complement strand
TAGCTATAAAAAACAAAAATACAATGAGAGGTTTTTTATCCCTTACCTGCAAATAAATTCAAAGTGGCATGGGATGGTCGTTATTTTATTGCATTCATTTAGATTCCGCACGCCATAATATTTACCACGGAAACTCATCCCTCTCTGAAAAGAACTTTTTGTAGCTATCCTCCCAAATAGGATTTGCTGAAAGGTAAAAGTGGGCCCGACCGGATTCGAACCGGTGACCTCCTCCGTGTCAGGGAGACATCATACCACTAGACTACGAGCCCAAGGCCTTTTGGTGTTTGATGAGCATTTTACCGACATATTTAATTATTTTTTTGGTGAACTGTTGAGGAAGCCATACTGGAATTAATTTGACCATAATTTTTAACCCTATGGGGCATCCCGATCCATGCAGAAGGCCGTTCTAATACATGGTGGAGCCGGATCCACGAGCGAGGTTACACCTAAGCTTATGGATTACGCAAAGTCATCACATTCCAAGGGCAGTGCCCTAGACATGGTGGTAGAGGCAGTCAGGCTTATGGAAGACGATCCTGTCTTCAATGCTGGAACCGGTTCTGTGAAGCGTATTGACGGATCAATTCAAATGGATGCAGCGGTGATGTTGCCAGGGAAAATCGGATCAGTGGTTGCCATAGAAAGAGTTAGAAATCCCATTTTGGTAGCAAGGGATGTTATGGAGAAGAGCCCACATGTGATGTTGTCTGGCGATGGAGCCGTTAGATTTGCGAGACTGATGGGGCACAAAGATTATGATCCCTCTACTCCAAGATCTGAGGAAAATTATCAGAAAATGTTGAGGGCTTTGAATGGCGAGGATGAAAGCCTCCCTGAACGGTTTTATGAATATAGAAAGTACAGCTACCTTTACTCTCTAAATCCAAATATAGATACAGTTGGTGCTGTCGCAATGGTTAATGGGAATTTTGCAGCAGCAGTTTCAACAGGCGGGTCATCACCGATGATAAGGGGCAGGGTTGGGGATTCACCTATCCCGGGAGCAGGCATATATTGTGGCCCCAAGGGCGCGGTAGTGGCAACTGGCATCGGCGAAGAAATTATCAGAAATATGTTGTGTTACAGAGTTTATTGTGAAATCGAAAAATCGGATCTGAAGGCCACACTTGATCGCTTTGTTGAGGAATTCAAGGGTATTCTAGTTGGTATAATAGCAATAAATTCCAGAGAATTCGCCTCCTCATCCAACAGCAGCATGGCCACCGGCAATTTTTCTACATGACTCTATATTTACCATTACTTTGACATTGCCGGACAAAGTCAAAATTTATATCGCAGTAGTTTATGAGATGTGCAATGGAATTCGAGAAATTCAAGACCATGCATTTCCCCCGTGACGTATATGTCGGACACGGTGTGCTACCGAACATAATACCGGTAGTTAACAGCTACATGAAATCGGGTTCCATTGTGATTGTTACGGGAAATATAACATACGATCTCGCAGGGAAAGAGGTGGAGAGCCTTCTCACCGAAGATCACAAAGAAGTTTACGTGTTTAAGACAGATAAGGCGAATGAGGCCAATCTATCAAACCTTGAAGCATTTGCGGCAAAAGTGGGAGCTGGCATGCTTATTGGCGTAGGTGGCGGTACGAAGATAGACCTCGCCAAGAAAGCTTCGTACGATCTCTTGGTTCCATTCGTTTCAATACCTACGTCTCCAAGCCACGATGGCATTGCATCTCCAAGGGCGTCAATAAGGAGGCAGACCGACAACTGCACACTTTCCCAGAGCGCATCCATGCCTATTGCCATAATTGCCGACACATCCATACTCGCTAAGGCGCCATACAGGTACCTGAAGGCAGGGGCAGCAGATGTGATCTCTAACCTCACTGCAATTCTTGACTGGAAGCTTGCCAACCGCCTTCACGGTGAAGAGTACAGCAGCAGTGCTGCTGCAATTTCTGAATACGCGGCAAGGGAGCTTCTGGAGAAAAGCCACATGATCCTTGAGGGTGTTGAGGAATCGGTGTGGCTTGTAACAAAACAAATCCTTGCTTCAGGAACTGCAATGGCTATTGCTGGGTCATCCCGCCCAGCTAGCGGAAGTGAGCATCTCTTGGCACATGCGCTGGAGATGAGCAACCCAGGAACCTCAATTCATGGTGAACAGTGTGCGATGGGTTCTGTTGTCTCCATGTTTCTGCATGGAGGTGACTGGGAATCGTTGGCTGAAGCTTATCTAAAGATGAAACTGTCTATTAGGGCCAGGGATTACAATATCCCTGACTCTGTTATCATCAGGGCCCTTAGCACTGCCCACAGCATCAGGCCGGAAAGATATACTATTCTAGGAGAGAAAGATATAAGCCTGAATGCCGCCGAAAAGGCCCTGGAGACAACTGGCATAATATGAAGGTGATTTAAAATATCGAAAATCTCTCTGATCGGTGTTGATCTAGCCCGCGAGGGTCTGGCATTTACATTTGTTGGCCCCCTGGCGGGGTGTGCGGAGTGCCGTGTCAAGAATGTTTGCTTCAATCTTGATTCTGGAAGAAGCTACAGGATCGTTAAGGTAAGAGATAAGGAGAATCCATGCTTTGTTTTCAACAAGGACAAGGTCTCTGTTGTCGAAGTTGAAGAGCTCCCTGAGTATTTCAATATACAGTTCGGGAAGAAACTTCAGGAGGGTTCATCATTAACCCTAAGATCGATGAGCTGCGACCATTACTCCTGCCCCAATATTGAAAAATGCAACCTCCTGCATTACAGGGAAGGATCAAAGATCATAATCAAGAAGATTGGGGAAAAGATCGAATGCCCCAAGGGCTATGACATGAGGCAGGTTCTCGCAGAATATCAATAACCGCAATATGTTAAACATTGGGCTTGTCGGAAAGCCGAACGTAGGAAAATCAACTATTTTCTCTGCTATTACATCAGTATCTGCCGATATAGGGAATTATCCGTTCACCACAACGAAACCCAACGTTGGTGTAGCCTTTCTGAAAACTCCCTGTCCTCATACAGAAATTGGAAAGCAGTGCAACCCCAGGGAAGGGAGATGCGACAATGGAACCAGATTCGTCCCAGTGGAGATCACTGATGTTCCAGGTTTGATTCCGGGTTCCAGCCAGGGAAAGGGGATGGGAAATGAGTTCATGGACAATATTCGCGAAGCTAAGGCAATTATCCATGTTTTTGACGCATCAGGGCGAACAGATGCGGATGGAAACCCATTGGAAGAAAATAGGGATCCCATCGAAGATATAGAAATAATAGAGCAGGAAATAGTTGGATGGCTAGGGGATAGAATATACAGGGACTGGGAGAAGTTTGGCAGGAAGGCCGATTCGACAGGGGAGAGGATTGAAGCTTCCCTAAGCAAGAAACTTTCTTCCTTTGGGCTGGCTGAAAAGGATATAATGAAAGTACTTTCAGATGAGTTTTTCCCCGGAAAGCTTGCCCTGTGGGATAAGAGCGATGCTGAGAGGTTTGCCAGAGCAGTGCTGCTTAGAGTTAAAACGCTGATAAGGGCAGGCAACAAAGCCGATAGAATAACGGCAGCTGAAGCTGAAAGGATAACGTCGAAATACCCTGGTACGTTATTCATATCCGGTGAATTTGAGCTTGCCCTCGAAAAGGCCATGAGGTCGGGGATCATTGACAGAAACACCCCGGGATTCGTAATCTCACCAAAGGCAAGCGATAAACAGGCCGAAGCGCTGGAGAAGGTAAGGAGATTCATATCTCAACCCTGGATAACAAGGATAGGCGACCTTATTGGCACGGTTGTAAAGGGACTTTTGGGATATATAGTGGTTTATCCGGTGCACGATGACAGCAACTGGTCTGACAGCCAGGGCAACATCCTTCCAGATGCCCTTCTGGTT
>JAVZLI010000116.1:0-3878 GCA_038883835.1 Thermoplasmataceae archaeon | reverse complement strand
TTACTTTGAACCCTACCCTATTTTCATAAAACATGCCCTTGGATCAAAAATATGGGATGTAGATGGGAACCAGTACACTGATTTCAACATGGGATTCGGCCCATCCATATTGGGGCATTCTGATCCGGATGTCCTTGAACACATCCGTTCCAGAATGGATGGAGGACTTATTTTTGGGGCTCCCACGGAGGATGAAATAGAACTTGCTGATTTAATAGCTGAAGCCGATCCGAGTATGGAAATGATGCGGTTTTCCAATTCTGGCACCGAAGCGACAATGCATGCCATTAGGCTTGCCAGAGGCTACACATCCAGAAAGGTTGTGGTTAAGATGGAGGGAGGCTTCCACGGCTCTCATGACTATGCGCTGATCAAATCAGGAAGCGGATCGCTCACCTTCGGCATCCCTTCATCGGCTGGTGTCCCCGAGGAAGCTGGAAGAACAGTAGCAGTTGCGTCCTACAATAACCTGGAAAGTGTGAAGAAGGTGTTTGACCGCCATGGAAAGGACATTGCATGTGTGATAACTGAACCAGTTTTTGGAAATACGGGAGTCATACTTCCCGAGGCTGGTTTTCTTGAGGGGCTGAGGGATCTTTGCGACCGTAACGGATCGCTCCTGATATTTGATGAGGTGATAACTGGCTTCAGGTTTGGGTTCAGCACGTATCAGAGAATGATCGGGGTTCATGCCGATCTAACCGTACTCGGAAAGATAGTTGGCGGCGGGCTCCCAATCGGCGTATTTGGCGGGAGATCCGAAATAATGAGAAAGGTTGCGCCATCTGGGAATGTTTACGTCTCAGGGACATTCAGTGGAAATCCGATTGCAATGAGCAGCGGAGTGGCGACACTGAGGAAACTAAAGAAGATGGACTATCGGAATCTTTCAGAGAAGCTTGGTCTGCTCCTGAAGAATATTTCAGGCGCCTTTAGGGAAAATGGAGTGAAAGCTGCTGTGAATGGAACCGGAAGCATGTTCCAGTTCTTCATCGGGGTTGAGGATGTAAAAAATTACGAAGATGCTATGCGAGCGGATTCAAGGGCCTACATGAACATCTTCAGATCAATGATCAGGGACGGCGAGTACCTTGCACCGGGTCAGTACGAAACAAATTTCCTGAGTTTTGCACACTCAAACAGAGATCTGGACGGTATGGTTGCAAAACTCAAGAGCAATTTAGCTAAGATCATTCCGCGTTGACATCACTCAGGTTTTCCTCCAGGGCATCTTCGGATTTGAGGTATTTCTGAAGATGGTTCTGTATTTCTCTCATTGCTTCCTCTATATCTTCATTGCCTTTTCCGATTGATGCCAGCAGCTTCAGCACGGAAGACAGCGGATGAAGAAACTTTTTAGCCATAGAATTTGACATTGCCGTTATGCTTCTAATAACCTTTTCATCATCAATATTCAGCTCAGCAATCAGGCGTCTGGTTTCCCTGTCTCTGACAATATCCGCATACTTGTAGAAATTCGATATTACACTGTCCGATGATGATTTTCCGTAGTTAAGGAGAAACATCCGCAATTCCGACGTTACGATGGCCTCGGCTTCTCTAATGGACGAGATCTTTTTGTCAAGGCTCTTTCTTACCTCGCTCTCAATATCGTGCAAAGAAATGAGCTTGATGCCACTGAGTCCAGAAACTTCTGATGATACGTTTGGTGGGATAGAAACATCAACAATGATTGCATTGCGTACCCGGCCGCTAAAATCTCTATGGTCCAAAATGGGGCTCTTTGCTGAGGTGGCTGTAAAAATAGCGCCAAACTCAGGCAGGTGTTCATATAACTCATTCAAACGCCTAAAAATAACTCCTCTTGGCCACTCGGAAGCTGCCACCTCTGATGGGCGCCTTGCAAATACTTCAAGATTAACATCGTGTTCAGATAGATATTTCGCTATCTTTCTCGCCATTGTTCCACTGCCTACTATTGCTACCCTTGCCCCAGGTTCTATTTCCTGCAGCGCAATATCTGTCGCAATATGGGCAATGGATGTCTTCCCTCTTGAAATCTCAGTTTTCTCTCTAACCTTTTTACCAACCGCAATAGCTTTCATTACTATGGCGGAGAGGTTGCCATAGCATATGCCAAGGAGCTGGGAACGTTCGAAGGCCTCAGTCAACTGTCCAAGTATTTCGTTCTCACCCACCGAGAGGGATTCCAACCCTGAAGCCACTCTGAACAGATGCTCAACACATTTTTCACCATGAATCATAGCTGGGTTAGGCATGTCTGTTGGGAACTGGAAGGGTTGCCTACCAATGAAATAAACTTCCAGCCTATTACAGGTGCTCAACAACATGAACTGCTTTAGGCCTAATGACCTCAATTCGGTGATGTAATGTGTTTGTTCCTTCCTGGAGATCTGATCGAATTCTTCACGCCTGGACCTAAAGTCCCAGCACGCTGCCCAAATATCCGGAACATATAGTGCCGTGGTTGGTGATTCATTTTACATTAATTGCTTTTTCCCAGTCAATGCCTTTCAATGCCACACTTGGAAACGGAAACGTAACTAAAAATAAAACTGAATGTTGTTTATCTTAGGTATATTTGCATGAAATGAGGTACCCAATCTATTTCGCCAGGGCAACCTATTCAGTCTCATGGTTCAGCTTTGCGCCTGCCCTTATCTACATCAGCAGACAATTTAACCTGGATATAATTCAGCTGGGAATCCTGGGGTCTGCATTTTATCTGGGGCTCATACCTTCGCAGCTGATAGGTGGAATGCTTGCGTTCAGAACCGGGCCAAAGCTCATCACAGTATCGGGATTGATCGGAATCTCTGCAGCATCCCTGGCAATCTCGTTTTCATCGGATTTTGGGCAGCTCCTTGCACTTCGCGCTATGACAGGGATATCTGCCTCGCTCTTTTCTTCTCCAGCCCTGGCACTGCTCACATCGCGAGACGACGATCGAATTGGCATGAAAGTAGGAGTCTACAATAGCATGTTCAATCTTGGAGCCGCTGCAACGCTTGTCTCCTTCGTAGTTGCAGACGAAACACTGGGGTGGAGGTTTACCTTTATCCTGACAGCTGCCCTGAACCTCTTCTCAGCAGTATTGATCTTATTCACGGTTCCAGAAATTCGTGGCAATAGAGTTGGCAGGAGTGTCACCAGAGGAATTTTTTATGCCTTCAGGAATAAGATACTGTTCAATTTATCACTTTCAGCACTAATTGCATCCATAATTGAGAGCATCATAGGGCAGTTCCTCGTATTTTATCTTGAAAACTATTTTGATTTTACACCTTACATTTCAGGTCTTTTGAATGCGATCTACTGGTTTGTTGGAATCTTTGGAGGATTCGCAGTTGGATGGTACTTCTACCGATCTGGCCATAAAAGAAGCCTCTATATAGGCGGCTTAATGCTGATGCTGGTCCTGATCACGCTTCTCCCGTTCTTGAGAAGCCTGTATTTTGTTGCAGCCATTTTATCTGGAGTAGGCGTACTTGTGAACTGGACTCTTTCTATTTTATATTATCTGGTGCTTCGGAATGCCTCGGACCAGTATGAGGCAGCGTTGTTCCTTGGGTATAACAACTTTCTGCAGAAGCTTATGGCTTCTGCGTTTCCTTTCCTATTCATGCTTGTTGAGAGCCTGGGTGGCTATACTGCCCCATGGGTATTTATCGGATCATTCGGGGCAGCACTTCTGGCAGCGTGCGTGGCTGTGCCTAGTGGGATTCGTTCAATGCAGAGAAACATCAATACTGAAAGATAAGCCCTTTCGTGATAGCGACATTAACCTTTTTTGTTCCTGCGATCGTGATAATATCGCTCTTAAAATGGACAAGAATTCTACCATAAAGTCTGGAAATTATCGCACCCTTGGGGAAACTCTTTCACACCGAGACATA
>JAVZLI010000115.1:0-3925 GCA_038883835.1 Thermoplasmataceae archaeon | reverse complement strand
ACCCTGTACCTCCTTAGTGGGGGCGGGTGATAAGAGAGAAGTTACCCCAGGGATAACTGAGTTGTCCTCGGCAAGAGTTCATATCGACCCGAGGGTTTGCTACTTCGATGTCGTCTGTTCCTATCCTGGTGCTGAACAAGGTGCCAAGGGTGGGGCTGTTCGCCCATTAAAAGGAATCCTGAGATGGGTTCACTACGTCGCGAGACAGTAGGGTTGCTTCTCCTTGGGAGTGCTCGATGTCTGAAGGGAAGGAGCCTTTAGTACGAGAGGAACGGGGGTTCGTGACCTCTAGTTTACCGGTTGTCTGGCAAGGCAGATGCCGGGTAGCCACGTCATACGCGAATAAAAGCTGAAAGCATCTAAGCTTGAAGTCGCCCCTGAAAATAGACATCGTCATTAGGCCTCTCCTAGAAGAGGAGTTTGATAGAACTGGGATGTAAGTGCCAAGCTTCGGCGAGGCATTAAGTCCACAGTTACTAACAGGCCGAATGCACAATCCATGCTAAAGTAGACAGGTCTGGCGGATAAAAACCCAGTGCGTTTTTTATTATTTGTGTACTCTTTAAAAGTTATGCTCCGTATAGCTTTTGCGTGTCGGCAACTCCATTGGGCAGGTGATATTAGAAGACTTTAAAGAATTAGAAAAAGCCTGATTTTATTTGAAAAGTCTAAATATGTTCCTACAGGCAATTGACGAGTTAAAGCATTGCCTTATACAATCGCCAATAAAGAAGCCCGCAGGAAATACGGATGCTAAAAATTACTTTGCGACTATTGCGGAAACATTTTCTGCAATAGACTCAAAATATCTCATTAGATCCCCTGTTTCCGATGCAACTGGGGTCCCGTTGTCAGAATCTGCCACAATTCTTGGGTCCAGTGGTATTCTCCCCAAGAACGGAATGCCATATTTCTTGGCTGCGTCTTCGCCGCCGCCTCTCTTGAAGATATCTACCTCTTTTCCGCAGTGGGGGCATATGAAACCGCTCATATTTTCCACAATCCCAATTATGGGCAATTTGAGTTGCGAGGCGAAATTCATTGCTTTCTTGGCATCCAGAAGGGCAACATCCTGTGGAGTCACCACAATAACAACGCCATCCACCTTGGGAACAAGCTGTGCGACTGAAAGTGCTTCATCGCCTGTTCCAGGAGGCATATCAATAACGATAAAGTCCTTCTTCCCCCAGTCCACGTCTTCTAGAAACTGCTGTATGGCCTTATGCCTGAGTGCACCCCTCCAGATAACAGCCGTATCCTCGCTTGGAAGGAGGAACCCCATTGATATCACGTCGACGCCATACTTAGTGCTTATGGGTACTATCATGTTGCCTTTCGCGACAACCTCCTTGCGGTCAACTCCAAGCATCTTCGGGTCATCTGGGCCTGTAATATCGGCATCTATCAGCCCTACGGAAAACCTCTTTGCCAGTGAAACTGCCAGATTTACAGCTATTGTAGATTTCCCAACGCCACCCTTTCCGCTCATGACCATTATGGTGTGTTTCACATCCTTATACCTTAGTGATTTCTGTGGAGGCGTGATCACAGGCGGTGGAGGCGGATTCACCTTTATTTGTCCTGATGGCATTATTCCCTATTGCTTCAGGCTATTTTATCATTAGCGGTTAAAACTTAAGGGGTTTGATCAGGGATGCAATGAGAAATGGTATTTAATATGTCGTGATCACCAGAAGAATGCAATCAGAGAACTGTATCTTCTGCAGTGAGATTCTGGGAAGGAGGCATGCGGCATTTGTCTTCGAAAATGAAAAAGTTGCTGCATTCATGGACATAGCCCCTGTTGAGCCGGGCCACTGCCTGGTTATACCCAAGAAGCATTTCAGGGATATACTGGAAATTGATTATGACGACTACCTTGAGGTCCACAGGGTTACAAAAATGCTTACGCCAGCCGTTGTCCGGGCTGTCAATGCAGATGGGGTCAACATAGGACAGAATAACGGTTCAAGCGCTAACCAGAGGGTTTTCCACTACCATGTCCATATAATACCGCGATTCCTGAATAGGGAAATACGCTGGGGGAGAAAGGTAGTGCTGCAGAGCGATCTCGATGAAGTCGCCCAATCCATAAGGGAACAGCTGAAGAATCCTGATCTGGGCAGGATAACTCTGAGATAGCTGCAACACCAAGTTTATAATAATCGCTTGATCTTACAAAGCATAGAAAAGTGATACTATGAAAAGCATTGAAGAGCTCTACAGGAGAGCGCTGGAGCTCAAGAACAAGGGGATGTCTGATAAGGAAATCTCCACAGAACTGCATTTGTCCGTAGGTACTGTTACATGGCTTTTAAGCAAGGAATTCGTAAAGGAACCTAGGGTTCAGGATGTAAAGATAGGATGGAGAACCATCGGAATAAATGGGGACAGGATAAGGGGCATTTCAGAGATCATGGTGGATATAATAGATGAGGAATCACAGAAGGGAAACTTCGAGGTTGACGCTGTCCTGGGCATAACAATTAACGGCATCCCCTTCGCCACAATGGTTTCATACATATCTGGCAGGGAACTTATTGTCTATCGTCCCCACCCGTCCAGGAAGGAGGGGTTCTTCAGCAGCAACTTCGCGTCTGTAAAGGACAAGAACATAGTCATAATCGACGATGTGATGAGCACTGGGGAAACCATGAAACGTGCCATCATGGATGTCAAGAACGAGGGAGGCAAACCCGTCCTCTGTCTCGTTATCGCTTCAAAGATGAAGGGTGATGAGATACTCGGTGTAAGGGTGCGATCACTTCTCAGAACAGTCCTTGTTGGTGGAGAATAGCCATGCACTGGGCTGACGCGTTTGCCGCTACTCTGGACGGGCCGCAGCTGGTGTCAACAGGCATATCGCCCTCAGGCCCAATACATGTTGGGAACATGAGGGAAATTCTTACAGGCGATATGATATTCAAGGCAGCAAGGTCAAGAGGCCTTGACGCCAGATTTATATATCTCTGCGATGACATGGATCCACTCAGGAAGGTATACCCATTCCTTACCCAGGAGTATGCCAATTACGTGGGAAAGCCGCTGTTCAAAATACCAGCTCCCTCCGGGAGCGGGTCCTATTCAGAGTATTTTCTTGCCCCCTTGTTGGACGTCTTCGGGAAAATAGATGTTCAGATAGAGGTGATTAGAACATCCAGGCTCTATGAGGAGGGTACTTTTGCCCGTGCCGTGGATCTCGTCTTCAAAAACGCCGAAAGGATCAGGAATATACTTGAAGAGGTCTCGGGGCGTGAAATCAAGGGAGACTGGGCGCCCTACAACCCAATTTGCAGCACATGTGGAAGGATAAACAGCACTAAAGTAATATCATATAGCTACCCATATGTTGAATATACCTGCTCATTTGGGCATTCTGGTAGGGCGGACATAAGAAAGGCTGAGGGGAAACTTCCATGGAGGATCGAATGGCCAGCGAAATGGTACTCTCTCGGGGTAACAGTTGAGCCCTTCGGAAAGGATCATGGAGCTGCTGGCGGATCATACGACACAGGGAAGAGGATAGCTGAAGAGGTATTCGGGATCAGGGCTCCGTCATACCTAATCTATGAACGCATCTTTCTCAAGGGAAAAGGCGCAATGCACTCTTCAACTGGTCTTGTTATCGCTGCATCAGAAATGATGGAATTCTCTCCGCCTGAAATCCTGCGCTTTATCATTGCAAGAGTAAATCCATCGAAACACATAGATTTTGATCCTTCCATGGGCCTCCTTAATATGATAGACGAGTACGAGAAATACAGGCAGGCATACTATGGATTTGAGAATCTGCCTGACCAGGAGGACGCTAGAAGGATATACGAATTATCAAGAGTCAGGCAGAATGAGGGCCCGGTGAAGGTTTCATACAGGCATCTTATCACACTTGTCCAGATATACCCATCTAACGAAGCCCTTCTCGCAG
>JAVZLI010000114.1:0-3956 GCA_038883835.1 Thermoplasmataceae archaeon | reverse complement strand
TTCATATAATTGGCTGGAGCTTTCTCTCCGAGAATGAACCGTCTAAATAGGTAGTTGTGTATTGATGGGGTCTCGTGCTTTTTGATAAGTTCCATGACCTTCTCCGTCTTTGAAGATATTTCCTGGGCAGTAGAACCTCCAGCCTTTATTAACGCAGTATTTGAACAGAAATTTGCAGACGAGCAGACGCCACCAGCCGCCCCTAATTTGAGTGACTGCAGAAGCAGGTTATCCTTTCCCTGGTAAACCTCTAGCCCATGTATCTTAAGGAACTCTTTGAATTTTGCCATATCTGCACCGCTGTCCTTTACACCAGCAACATTAGGATATCTGTCCTTTAGGTACTGCGCAGTTTCCGGGGCGAGTTCATTTCCAGAGAGAGGCGGGTTATTGTACAAGTAAAGATTCAAGCCGGTGTTCTTAAGAAGTTCTTCGTAAAATGCAGCGATCGATTTCCGGGAATACTTGTGGTAAAATGGTGTTATGCTTACTATGTTTTCATATCCAATTTTCTCTGAGAATCTTACCATCTCAAGAGTTTCAGGAAGACTTGATCTTGTTACGCCTGCAAATAGCAATAGATCAGATCCTGTTCCTATCCCAGCTTTCAGGATTTCCTTATGTTGTTCCATTGTAAGAGAAGCAAAGGCTCCTGTTGATCCACCGTAGAACAGGCCATCGAACCCGGCGATGTCTGCATATAGTGCTAGGCTCTCCACTGCTTCTAAATCAATTTTGCCATCCCTGAACGGCGTTATGCAGGGTATTATCACCTTTTTGCCCAATTTGCATCACTAAGTGAACCCGTTTTTCGATTTAAGCTTCTCCCATACAAAATGACACTGCAGGGCAGAGGATGCCAAGCAAATATAGTTCGCAAAACATTCATGCGCGGCTTCGTGCCCGTTTGTCGCTTCTGGGTAATCTAATTATTTGAAGTTTTGCCAACCCTACTTGAATAATATCATCAAAGAACGTTTATTAACGTCATTATAATCAAGGCAGGCATTGCTATCATGGGCCCGTAGCTCAGCCAGGTAGAGCATCTGGCTTTTAACCAGGTGGTCGGGGGTCCGAATCCCCCCGGGCCCGTTAAGAGGTGTGTAAGATGGCGAAATTTAACGTGCTCCAGCACGATTTGGTACCTGAACACCATGTTGTTCAGAAAGAGGATGAGGATAAGGTTTTAAAGGAGATTGGAATAGCTAAAGACCTTCTACCAAAGATAAGCAGGAGTGATCCAGCAATAAAGGCACTGGAAGAGATTCATGGGCCGCTGTCGGATGGGACTATAATACGAATAGTCAGGAAGAGTCCTACTATGGGTTATTCTGTTTATTATAGGGTAGTGGCAAGTGAGGTTTTCAAATGAAGGAGCTTGTAGAATATTTTTTTAAAAATGCAAGCGTTGTAAGCCATCAGATTGATTCATACAACAGTTTTGTTGCTACGCTTGGCAATCCTGAGAGCATCATGCAGCAGATTGTTGACGAAACCAAGGTTACAGATGAGGATGAGCCGGGTGTTATGATTCTTGATCCCTCGAAGACTGGCGGCAGGGAGATAAAGGTTTATTTTGGAAGAGTAAGGGAGAAGGGAAGATATGTCGGCGAACCAACCATATGGGTTGACAAGCCTGAGATCAAGGAAGCTTCCGGAGCGTCTAACCAGATAACCCCAAATGAAGCAAGATTGCGCGATCTCAATTACATGGCGCCTATAACCCTCAGGGTTCGGGTCGTGGAAGACGGTGTGGATCGTGAACCGGAAACCATTAAAATTGGAGACCTTCCTGTTATGGTCAGATCGAAGGTTTGCACTCTTTACGGCAGCAATCTTGATCAATATATTGAGAAAAACAATGGGCCTGTGAATGCCAGCAGGAGGGCAAAACTTCAGTACGTAGGCGAAGACCCTGACGACGCTGGCGGATATTTTATCATAGGCGGCTCAGAACGAGTAATCGTGTCGCTTGAGGACCTGGCTCCGAACAAAATATTGGTGGAGTTCGAGGAAAAATACGATTCAAAGGTGGAGGTTGCAAAGGTTTTTTCGCAAAAATCTGGTTACAGGGCTCTTACATCAATGGAAAAATCCAATGATGGAATAATAAATGTTTCAATACCTAGCGTAGCCGGATCAATTCCGCTCGTGATCCTTATGAGGGCCCTGGGGCTGGAGAGGGATGTTGACATTCACGATGCAATAGCTTCTGCTCCACAGATGGAGCCGATAATTTACGCCAATCTTGAGGAGGCAAAGAACCCCAAGACCCTTCCGCCTAATGGTGTAATAACAACAGAAGATGCAATAGCATATCTTGAGAAAAGATTTGCTGCAGGGCAGGCAAAGGAATTCAGGGAAAAGAAAGTATCGCAGATGCTGGACAGGTCTCTGCTCCCACATCTGGGAGACAGGCCTGAAGACCGCCTTAAGAAGGGAATTTATCTGGGACGGATGGCGCGCAGTCTCCTTGAATTGCATCTTGGCCTCAGGAAAGAGGATGACAAGGATCACCTTGCCAACAAGAGGGTAAAGGAAGCAGGAGACCTGTTGGACGAACTTTTTAGAAACGCCTTCCAGTCGGTAATGAAAGATCTCAAATACCAGTTAGAGAGAACATATAACAGAAAGAAAGGGGTTCGTCTCAAGCCTGCCGTGAGGCAGGATCTCCTGACGCAGAAGATATTGCACGCCATGGCTACCGGAAACTGGATTGGAGGAAGGACAGGTGTCTCTCAGCTTCTCGACAGGGTCTCCAATGTTAGTACCTTAAGCCATTTGAGGAGAATCATATCGCCTCTGACAAGATCGCAGCCACACTTTGAGGCAAGAGATCTTCACCCAACCCAATGGGGCAGGATATGTCCCAATGAAACACCAGAAGGGCAGAACTGCGGCCTTGTTAAGAATGCAGCTCTCATAATAAATGTAACCGAAGGCATAGATCCAATAATTGTACTTGAAACACTCCGTGGCTTTAACCTGCAGGAGGTTCAGGGCGAGAATCCCAATATGGGGCGGGTATATCTGAACGGTGATCTTATTGGTTATCATGAGGAGCCTGAAGTCCTAACACAGCAGATAAGAGAGGAAAGGAGAAGGGGAAAACTGTCCAATGAAGTCAATGTCCGTTACGACCCTGAGACGAGAGAGGTCATAATTAACTGTGATAGAGGGCGAATCAGGAGGCCTCTCCTAGTGGTCAAGAACGGAAACACAGTCATAAACAGCGAGATGCTCAGAAAACTTCAGTCCGGAGAAATGAATGCTGACGATCTCATAAGGAAAGGAGCGTTGGAGTACATTGACGCGGAAGAGGAGGAAAACCTTTACATCGCGGTCTACGCCTATGATTTCCCAGAGAAATGCCCATCCTGTGGTTCCTACCTCTACAGAAGCAAGTTGACTTGGGTCAACCCAGGCAGCAATGAGGGGCCTGATTCTCCTGTCATACTCCAATGTGACATATGCAGGGGAAAGTTTGAGGCTCCAAAAATACTCACAGAGGAGCATACACACCTTGAGATTGATCCTGCCCTTATTCTGGGTGTTGTTGCCTCAGTGACGCCGTACCCTGAGCATAACTCCTCGCCAAGAATAACAATGGCTGCTGCCATGACAAAGCAGTCAATAGGGCTTTCTTCCACAAACTTTAGAATTAGGACCGATACCAGAGGACATATGCTTCACTACCCGCAGATTCCTCTTGTTAAGACCAAGATCATGGACTTTATAAAGTATGAAAAAAGGCCTGCTGGCCAGAACTTTGTTGTTGCAATAATGTCATATCAGGGTTACAATATCCAGGACGCACTTGTTTTCAACAAGGCAGCAATAGAAAGAGGCCTCGGGCGCAGCACATTCTTCAGGACCTACAGCGCGGAGGAGCGCAGGTATCCAGGGGGGCAGGAAGATCGTTTTGAAATCCCCACGCATGATGTCCTTGGCGCTAG
>JAVZLI010000113.1:0-3971 GCA_038883835.1 Thermoplasmataceae archaeon | reverse complement strand
CTTGGAGATGAAGGCAGGCGGTACGCCAAGATTGGACTGCCCGAGCTGAGAGTATTCCAATATATAATATCAGATCCAGGGGCAACTGTTGAGTCTGTAAGGGAAAGGTTCGGAGAATCCGAAACTGGAATTGCGCTATCACAGCTTGCTAAATTAGGCGTAAAGCCATCTGGCGGATCTGTCTTCAGCATCCCACCTCAGAAAATAAATGAAATAAAGAATGTACTGGGAGAAAGGCAGAGGCTGTTGCAGGCCATGTCACAAGGAGAAGCGATCAGGGATCGCAGATCTATTGAATACTTCCTCAGGAGAGGAAACCTTATTGTTTCCAGAAAGCACATCAACAGGCTCGTCAGGATCAACGAGAATGGCAAGGCTTCAATCAAATATATTAAAGAATCTGGGACAATAGGAAAGGTCACTCCTGAAATCCTGGCCTCTGGAATATGGAGAAAGGAAGGTTTCAGGCGGTATGACCTCAATGCACCTGTTTCAGCGCGTGTATCAGCTGTTGCACACCCTCTCAGGCAGTTGATGGACAGGATCCATGAAATTTTCCTATCCTTTGGTTTCAGGGAAATGTCTGGGCACTACATAGAGTCTGCATTCTGGAATATGGATGCGCTATTCATTCCACAGGATCACCCAGCCAGAGAAATGCAGGACACCTTTTACCTCGAGGGGCCAGACATGGAGATCGAGCATCCAGAGGTCATAGAGGCGGTAAAGCGTGCCCATGAAAAGGGGATCAGGGGCTACCGAGGATGGGAGTATGCGTGGAGCCTAGATAAGGCACGTAAGCCACTGCTTCGGACCCATACAACCGTCAGCACAATCAGGACGCTTTATGAATTGGGGCAATGTCCAGTGGGCGTTTTCTCAATAGAAAAGGTGTTCAGGCACGAAAGCGTGGACTGGAAGCATCTCGCTGAACTTCACCAGATAGAAGGTGCGTATTATGCGAAGGACGCCAATCTAAGCACCCTCAAATGGCTGATGAAGGAATTCTATGGGAGGCTTGGTTTCAGTGATATACATCTAATCCCATCATATTATCCATATACGGAGCCGAGCATGGATGTTGTTGCCACCATAAATGGTAAGGAGATAGAACTCGGAGGTTCCGGAATTTTCAGACCTGAAGTAACAAAGCCATTGGGGTTGCATGAACCAGTCATTGCGTGGGGTCTTGGGCTTGAAAGGCTAGCAATGCTCTTCTACGGCCTAGATGATATAAGGAAAATATACCGGAGCGATCTAGACTGGCTTCGGAACTTCCCTATGAAATAGAAAATTAAGGGCTAAAGACGCACTCCTGCCCTGCAGGTATCGCATATTCCGTCCCTGCAGTGGTCTATGCAGCACGGAAGACCGCAAATTCTGCATGTCTGTGCGGCTGGTTTGCCACATATATGGCACAATCCAAGCATCATAAATTAACATGTATATGGACAATTTAAATGCCCTGCCCATCAAATCTTGCCCCTAAGGCAACCTATTACCTGGTCGACAGTTTTCCGGATGAAGGAGTTGACGGCTTCCTCTCCCAGCATTTTAGCGAGGATGCCTATCCTGATGTCAGAGTGCCATGCAACGTTTGTAATTTCCCCGAGGTCCCTGAGGTTCAGGACAACATCTATTTCTATTTTTGATCCTGCAATCCTTCCTTCAGTGTGAATGCTGATCCTATTTTGGCCTTCTGTCTTGCTTACGTAAAGCTTTCCGGAAAGGGTACTCAAGTATCCGGTCTTGAATTCCGATATGTCGAGCCTAACAGAGCATCTCAATCTGCCCTCCTGTTCCGCGATCTCCTCTATTCCAGGGAGGCATTTAGAAACCTCATTGAGGTCTCCAATCACATCATGTACAACGCTTAATGGCATCTTCGAGGAAAATTCACCGTCAATTTCCATTCAACCACTGTCCATGAGAACACTAGTATTGAAAAAAACTCCTTCCATCATTTGCTATTATTGAATAGTGATGAAGCAAGAACGTATTTTACACCCCCTGCCAGCCGATCATCGAGCCCGCCAGACCTTGAACCCGCCACCTCAAGAATACCTTTTAGGGCGGATTTTGATGAATCCAATAGCCGGTCCACAGAAAATTCAAAGTCCAGCTTCAGTTTCCTTATTTTTTCTCCTCCGGTCATTTCGGAAACCAGGGTTGCTGCTTCGTATCCGGCGAGGCGGGCAGTTGTAAATTTCCCTCCCAGAATGGTTATCATTGGAATATCATTATCTTTTGAATGGTTGAATAAAAAGAAATCCCGGGTGGCTTCCCTGGGCGACTCGCTTCCAGATGTAACGAGCGGCCTGAAAGAATAGTAATACCTGTCATACCCGATATCCCTCAACGCGGGGATCATCCTGGCCAACTCCAGCTTCATATCATTCAGGTCATCTGAAACAATCTCAGGTTTCTCTGGATCATCCGTAAAGAGGGCTTGAGTGCCACCTATTGTCTCACAGCCGTATGGGACAATTATGTCCCCATCAGATGGAGGCCGCATTCTGTTGAGAACCGAGGATGTAAACTGCCTCTTAAAAACGATCATTGTGCCAAGAGTTGGAACAAGACCAATATTGGCCACCCCCGAGGCTGCAAGCAATTTTCCGGCTGAAGGCCCAGTGCAGTTCAGTACAAAATCAAACTCTCCCTTGCTTGATCTTTCTGATGCACTTTTAAAAATTACAGAAGCTGAATTGCGGGAAAACTCAATTCCCGCAACTGAAGTAAAAGTCCGTATTGATGCTCCCATCATTCTTGACTCAGCCGCAACCGACACCCCAAATTCGTATCCATGTATCACGCGGTCACCAACACGTACCACTCTACTGACTTCTCTAGACACGTATGGGTTTTCAGATAGAAACTCGCCTGTATCAACTTCACTGGTATCTATTCCTGATCGCTTGCAGGCTTCAACCAAGGTGTCGCCATATTTTTCCTCTTGGCGGTTTACAGCCAGAAAATATCCGCCGGTGTCATCAATCATATTCTTTGCGGCGGAGAAAAGGATGGCGTTTTCTTGCGCACACTCTCTGGCAGACTTTGGGTCTGTAACAGCGTACCTTGCCCCGCTGTGCAGCATTCCATGGAATCGTCCAGAGGTGCCGGAAAGGATGTCTCCTCTGTCAACCAGGGTGACATCGTAGCCTGAGGCGGATAGATATAGGGTGGAAAATAGTCCATTTATGCCAGCCCCAATGACAAGAATTTTCGCCACGCCATAGAATGCTGTGAGCCAATAAAATAATGTCGCGAATTGGCAATGAAAGAGAATTATATACTAAAGGCATAGTGATGATGCCTTGAATACAGATGCCCTGGAGGCTCTTGCTGTTTTTGTGGTCTCTGCAGCGTTGCTGATTACCAACAGGATCAGGTATGACATCGTTGCAATCGGTGCTGTTGCAGCACTGGTGATTCTCGGTGTTGTCACCCCACAGAAGGCAATTTCAAATTTTGGCTCTATAACGGTACTGATCCTAGCTCTTGTCATGATCATAAGCAAGTCTGTATCAGAAACAGGGATTCTGGACAAGTTTGGGGAACTTGTGTCCAGGAAACTTAAGAACGAAACACTGATCCTTCTGGCCCTATTCCTTTCCATAGGGTTGATTTCCGGTTTCTTCAGCGATGTTGCACTTACCCTGATGATGATGCCTGTGGCATATTATATTTCTGAGAAGATGAAGAAGCCATCATCAAAATACCTCATCCCACTTGCCTTTGTGAGTGTCCTCGGCGGAAGATATACGGTGACCAGCACCAGCTCAAATGTCGTCCTCTATGATCTGTATTACCAGAGTACAGGGCATTTTCTGCCATTTTTTCAATTCGCAATTCCTGGAATACCTATCTTGATCCTCGGAGTTCCGGCAGCAATTTTGATCAGCAGGTTCATCAAAGACAGGGGACAGAAGGCGACTGGTGTTGACCAGTTCAAAACCGGTGACTACCTT
>JAVZLI010000112.1:0-4136 GCA_038883835.1 Thermoplasmataceae archaeon | reverse complement strand
CCGGTGCTTCCAAGAACTCAATAGATACTTTCATTCCCCTAGATCTCAGTTTAGAAACAAGCCTATCTATTATTTTCCGGTCTGGCAGATTTCCATGAAGGCAAACGATCAGTTCCTTCGTATCCTTCTCGGCTACCTGGCTAGAAATCTCGTCAATGTAATCAAACTTCATTCTGGAATCAAATCTCCAGGGGAATGGTATAATGTCCATAAAAAGAAGAGCCATTTCTGATAGATAAAGATCGCTAATAGATTTTAAGCCCTTAATGAAATGAAATTTGCCTATGCACATGTATGCATAAGATTTTTCCTTCCGAGACAATTACGCCTTGAAAGATGATTTTAGATCTGATAATCCCTGCAATATTTATAGCTATTCTCGTAGGCATTACTCTCGTCACCGACTTTCGAAAATTCTACATTGCATATGCAATATGCGCACCTTTCTCAATCGCTTCCTATTTCCTGACTGGGAATATTCTAGCCAGTGTTGTCCTGATCCTTAGCATCGTGTCAGCAAAGTTCCTATATTCAACAAGATTCAACATTTTTGCCGGGCTGCTATTTGCCATTGTGATCTCCATACTTGTGCTCGGTCTTGAAGGGATATACTGGATCACCTTTGACCTTTTCATGGGTATTGGCACCGCCATCGGGTTACTTACGGACAGAAGCGGACTGAGCTATTCAAAAATGAACGACTCGTCGAAGGGGAAAAGCCTTAAAATAGAGATCAGCAGGGACCTTGTGCAAATTGGCGGCGGCATCATTATTCTTGTAGCAATTTTAGAAATGAGCCTGACTCTCAGCAGGATTGTTATAACAATGCTTGTAATACCACTTTATGTTATTGGAAACTATTATGCCATTAATTCATCCAACACAATAGGACGAACGTTATTTTATTTCGAAAGACCCATGACACCACTGGGGCTTGGCGCCATATGGTTTTCCGCGGGATTGCTTATAGCTGCCGGCACAGTCACCACGACTGCCATGCTTGCAACTGTGGTGTTTATCTCCACTATCGGAGACCCACTGGCAACCATAGTGGGGAGCAACATAAAATCGCCCAGGCTCCCTTACAATAAGAGAAAGAGCATTGCCGGATTTTCTGCAATACTCATATCGTCTGCGTTGTTCGCGTATTTCATGGTAGGTGCATATGGAATTTCCCTTGGAGTGCTTTCAGCTGTCCTGGAAAGCCTTTCTCTCCATCCTATTGATGATAATTTCCTAGTTCCAACGGTACTTAGCATCGCTGCCAGAATGGTGTGACCACTCATTGGGCCCTAAAATAAAACACCTCTCTGGGATAATTTGCATATTTGAACCCAAGGTTCCTGTAAAGAGCCTCTGCGTTATTGCCTTCAGTTACCCACAATTCAACCTGGTGGAATCCAAGCCTCTGCAGGGCCTCAATTGAGGTGCTCAACAGCCATGTCCCAAGGCCATTGCCTCTAAACTCAGGAAGTGTGAACAGGTCAACGACCAGTGGTATCCTCTCACCGTTTTTCCTAATGCTACCCTGAGTCACAACGATGGCACTGATGATTCGGCCATTCTTAACCAATATTCTAGATGCTTCATAAATTGGTTCTCCGTACTGGCCGTCAAATATTTTCCTCAAAGTCGAAACTCTATCTGTTTCAGATCGGGGGAACATTATTTCGTCCAGGGTATTTTTGTATGCCTCACTTTGAGATCTGCTGTACTGGAATATATCCAGCCTGCTCAGATCGAGCGCACTGATCTCAAGCGGCAATTTACCCGTGGTTATTTCCTTGCTTGGTATGTCAAGATAAAGCTTTTTTCTGACTCTCTTCGAATAGCCTCGTTCTTCTAAGAAGCTTTCTGACAAGCCGTTATCGTTGAAAACAGGATTGATCATGGCAATCCGTCTGTTACCAAATGCAATCTGCTCTACCCAGCCAATGAGAGTTTCTATCCTGCGTTCATTCACATACTTGGTCTCCGAAAAACCAACATTGCCGTAGGAGCGGTCTGGCATATCGGTGCCGTTTATCACAAAGGCATAACCTGCAACGTCCAGTGAGCTGAGAATAACTCTGGACGGTATCCTGTTCTCGTTCAACTGGGATATAATGGGTCTCATTGACTCTCTTACCGGAAGATCGCTGTAAACTTCTTCGAAGTGCCTAATCTGGGGCTCCAGAATAAGATTCCAATCCATTTTGACGTTCTGGATCTCCATATTTTCCTTGATTAATTTTATTATTTTTAAACTTTTCGAGTGGATTCGTCATACGACGATGTATGATTCGTTTAGAAGTGATAAGCTTAATATTCCTAGCGATACTGCCTCACGAGATTTTATGGATGATCTTTCAAGGACTGAAGAATTCAACAGGCAGGCTGTTCTGTACTCTGATTTCTATAAGGGAAAAGTCCAGATTATGCCAAAGGTCCCTGTGAGAAACCTTTCAGATTTCTCCGTCTGGTATACCCCGGGTGTAGCTGCTGTTTCGAGAAGGATAGCACAGAATGCGGAGGAGTCCTTCGAACTTACGGGAAGATGGAACACGATAGCGATACTAACTGACGGGACAAGGGTGCTTGGCCTGGGGAACATAGGGCCGGAGGCTGCAATTCCAGTTATGGAAGGAAAATCTTTGATCTTCAATTTCTTTGGGGCAGTTAATGCGGTGCCGCTTCCCATCAGAGTTAGCTCCAGAGATGAGTTCATAGCAGTTGCCAAAGCGCTTGAACCATCCTTCGGAGGATACAACCTTGAAGATATAGAGTCGCCAAAGTGCTTCTTTGTTCTTGAAACCCTTCAGAAATCCTTGAGCATTCCAGCATGGCATGATGATCAACTTGGGACAGCCTGCATTACACTGGCTGGGCTGATTAATTCCCTGAGGGTTGTAGGCAAAAGGTTAGGCGATGCAAAGGTTGTCCTCATGGGATCAGGAGCAGCAAACATAGCTGCGGCTCATCTTCTCATTGCTGCTGGTGTGAAGGAGGGGAATATTATCCTAGCTGATTCCAAAGGCGTGCTTGAGCCTGAAAGGGATGATATGGATCAACTTATGATCAATAATCCCTGGAAATACAACTTGGCGCTTCGCACAAACAGCGAAAGAATCAAGGGTGCAGTTGAAAACGCCTTTAAGGGTGCAGACGTTGTCATTTCAGCTTCTCGCCCCGGGCCAGGGACAATAAAGCCGGAGTGGATAAGGACAATGAATAGAGATCCTGTAGTTTTCGCTTTAGCTAACCCGGTCCCCGAAATATGGCCTGAAGAGGCGAAGGATGCTGGAGCCGCAATAGTGGCAACGGGAAGAGGTGATTTTCCAAACCAGATAAACAACAGCCTGGTTTTCCCAGGCGTATTTAGAGGCGTTCTTGATGCCAGGTCAAGGGGAGTAAACTTTGAAGTGATGGTGGCCGCCTCGTACGAAATCGCTGATTTTATCTCAGAGCCCAGCGCAGATAAGATAGTGCCAACCATGGAAGAATGGGAGCTGTATCCGCGAGTAGCTTCTGCTGTTGCATACAAGACATCTGATCTTGGCCTAGCGAGAAGGAAGAACTCTAAGGAGGGTTTTTACAAGGCTGCCCGTGAATTGATAGAAAACAACAGAAATGTATACCTGCATCTGATGAAGGAGAAATTCATCAAGGAGTTGCCGGGGGTGAACAGAATTGAAAGGTAAGATAGAAATTCGGGAGGTACTGGATTCCGATGTAGAGTCTCTAAAAGACCTGATACTCAGGCAGAAGAGGCTAAATGAAGAGTTTGATTCCAACTTTGAAGTTTCTGCCAACTGGGAAAGTGATGCTGTCCATCACCTTAAATCTGTAATAAGCGAGAAAGACGATAACATATCTCTTGTGGCAACATCCGCTGGCAGGCCTATCGGGATAATACTGGTAAATATTCGGCGCAGACGATTCTACAAGCCTGAGAGGGAGGGGCGAATAACCGACTTCTACATCATGCCAGAATTCAGGCGTGCAGGAGTAGGCAAGATGCTTTACGACAAGGCCGTTGCCGAGTTGAAAAAGAGATCAGTTGGCCTTATTACTGCTGAATTTCCCTCGCTCAATCTAATTGCACTTGGTTTTTATAAAAAGCTTGGATTCAGGGAGATAATTGGCATATATGGCAG
>JAVZLI010000111.1:0-4137 GCA_038883835.1 Thermoplasmataceae archaeon | reverse complement strand
TGAAAACCCCTGGGGGGACTTCAGAAAGCTTGGCAAGAAGTGTTTTATTGCTAAGAAGATTAAGAGGGGTACTTAAATTTGCTGAAATGCTGGCATTCTTAGAATACTTGTCATATGGGTATATCCCAAATAAGTTGTCAAAACTGTGATTCTCCAGGAATATGTTTACTATGTGCTTTATCGGTGTCCGTGTTGCCGGCACCTTCGAGGGGGTTTGGGCCGAAACAGCTGGCATGAGTGCAACGGCCAGCACTAGAATTGCGGATAAAGCTACAATATACCTCTTCATTTTCCTTATAATGCATATTTCCGTACTTTTATATTTGCATTTTATCTAATTTAAGCTTCTCTCTTTTCAGTTTCCTTTTCCCTCAATCGTTGCCATTAGCGTCCGTAGATCTAAGGAATCATATTTGATTCATCCTATTGATAGTCAAGTTACTAGTATATACCTAATTTATATTAAGGCCAGCCATTTAAGTGCAATGACCGCTGCAAGGGCGAAGTTGAGCCTCAATTGGCTAATCACAGCCATGGGTTTGATCACCATAGCGCTTGGAGTGATCCTTGCCAGCTCTACTCACATTTACGATGTGTACCTTTTCAGCTTGCATTTCACCTTAGCAGATCGAAGCCTTTCCTTCTTCATTGTTTTTGATGGTTTTTTCCTGATTGTGCTTGGCATTATCCAGATTCAGAAGACGAGAGGCGCCTACAGGCTCTTTTTAGTGGCAATGATCATAACTTTCATACTTCTGGTTCTGGGCAGTGAAAGGCGATATCACCTTACCCTTATTGGAATTGCCCTTAGCCTTTTCATATTCTATATTATGGCCAGGCAGAGAAGGGAGTACAGTTTCCCTTCTGCCATTCTGAGCCGCCCTGAGATTGCTGTTGCCATCATCACAATAACATTTACAATATCCTATGGTGTTGGAGGCTCTCTTCTTCTGGGAAATGAGTTTAGCCCTCCCATAACAAATTTTGGAGAGGCACTTTATTACACCGGGGAGACAGTCACAACTCTCGGATTTGGCGACATTCTGCCTATTACCTTAGCAGCCAGGATGTTCACAATATCACTATCTATACTTGGGGTAGCTATATTTTTTGGGGCGATTACCATACTGTTAACACCGGTTATACAAAGAAGGCTCGGAGGGGTTGTGACGCGCATGGAACGGCATCAGCTTGAAAGTCTGGAGAATTACACGCTTGTTCTTGGCTATTCTGAGTTTGTATACACCTATATTTCAAATTTGCAGAGGCAAGGAAAAATCTGCGTCATAGTAGAACGTTCGCAACAGGAGAGTGAAGCGCTCCGTAAGGAAGGGTTTATTGTGATAGACCAGAACGCCGATGACGAAGCACTTATAAAGTCATTCAACCTCAGCCGCTGTGAAAGGATACTGATTGCCTCAGAAGACGACGGATATAACATACTGATCGCTGCTACCCTGAGCCAGGCATTGCAATCAGATGAAATAAGAAGCAAGGTATCCATTATTGTGAACCGCTACAGAGACATCAAAAAATTCTCCATATTCGGCTTCCAAATTATCGATATATCCTCTGTCGTGAGCGCTTTCCTGTCTAAAAATTAATTAATTGTTCCGGTGATTCCAAAATGTTCAAGCTGGTTGTGGGTCACATGCCTTTTGCCATCCCATGGCAGGTGCGCTTGGGTTCATATTTCTCTATTGCCTTTTAGGTTTCTATTCAATCTTGGCACAATGCAGAAGCGGAACCGAGTTCAAAATTTTAATAGTTTCAACCAAAAGTGATCCATTATTATGCTGGCGTTAATGGTCACCAGGAGTCCCAAAAGCAGCAAGAAACCGCAGGCGTATTGCCATTATTAATGCAAAACACTGTGATCTCGGTGAAGCTGTGGCAAATGATCCGGTCTACATCCCTCAATAGAATCATAAGCATGTGCGGGTGCCGGGATTCGAACCCGGGTCAGAGGCTTGGGAAGCCCCTGTGATAACCACTACACTACACCCGCAAACAGAAAAAGGTAAAGGGTTGTGGTAAATATATTTTCAGTACCAGCCTCTGGCCTTCATGGCATCAGCAACCCTTTTGACTGACACCACATAGGCTGCAGTCCTGTTATCTATCTTGTATTTTTCAGCCGTTTCTAGAACTGAGTGGGTTGCCTCAGTCATCCTCTGATCAAGCTTTTTGTTGACCTCTTCCTCAGTCCAGTATTCTCCGATGTTATTCTGAACCCATTCAAAGTAAGATACAGTGACTCCACCAGAGTTGGACAGGAAATCGGGCAAATGCATGACCTTGTTCTTATAAAGTATCTCGTCTCCCTCGGGAGTGGTAGGGCCATTGGCGAGTTCAAGGACGACCTTAGCTTTTACCTTGCTTGCATTGTCTCCCCTTATCTGGTTCTCAATGGCAGCGGGTATGAGTATGTCTACCTTTAGCTCAAGGAGCTCCTCATTTGAGATATTCTTTGCACCAGGGAAGTTTACAACGGACCCTGTCTTTTTCTTGTGATCCAGTAGCTTCTGATAATCTATGCCTGACTCAAGATAGATGCCCCCCTTGGTGTCAGAAACGGCTACAACCTTTGTTCCGAACATTTCATGAATTAACTTAACAGCAAACTGGCCAGCATTTCCGAATCCCTGGATAGCTACCGTTGACTTCGAAAGATCCAGCTTTATTTTCTTTGCGGCTTCCCTCAATACGAACATTCCACCTCTAGCTGTGGCATCTCCACGTCCTTCTGAACCCCACAGTTCAAGCGGCTTTCCAGTTATTACTCCAGGCGCTGAGTGGCGAACGATCTTTTCATATTCGTCCATCATCCAAGCCATGATCTGGGGAGTTGTGTAAACATCAGGTGCAGGGACATCCTGGTCTGGACCTATGAAATCCGCCACAGCCCTTATGTAAGCTCTGCTGAGCCTTTCGAGCTCGCCTACGCTAAGCTGCCTTGGATCGCAGATGACGCCTCCCTTCCCACCGCCCAGTGGAAGGTTGGTTATGGCAGTCTTCCAGGTCATCCATGCTGCCAGTGCCTTTACGGTTGAAAGTGTTTCCTTGGGATGGAACCTGATTCCTCCCTTTGCCGGGCCTCTGGCATTGTTGTAGCGAACCCTGAAACCTGTGAAAACTTTCGTCTCCCCGTTGTCCATCTTGACAGGGAACGTCACCTCCAGGATTCCCATGGGTTTACTCAATAAATCCAGAGCCTGCTGATCAAGTCTCAAAACCTCTGCAGCCTTGTTTAGCTGCTTAAGTGCTATATCAAAAGGGTCTAAGTCTTCCGGCATTATTTCACCTAGCTCAACAAAGAGCCTTTGAGGATAGCAAGGATATAATTGAATTTTTCAGGCTATCGCTTGTCATGACAGTATATCGCATTGCCTCAGCCTTATATTATCCCCTTCAGAAAGATACAGGAAAAGCATTATTTATCTCCGAACCGATTTACTTTACCCAGAGATACAGATGGTGCCAATCATGTTGAGACTTACAATATCTGTCAAAAACCTAAGAGAAATCGCGGACCTGCTGAACACCGTTGTGACGGAGGCGAAGTTCAAACTTGACAAAGACGGGCTCTCTGTCAAGGCAGTTGATCCAGCCCACGTTGCCATGGTCTGCATAGATGTGCCAAGAGAGACGTTTCTTGAATATCAGATCGACGCAGAAGAAGAGATAGCACTTGATGTAGAGAGACTAAAATCCGTATTGAAACTGGCAGGGTCCACTGATCAGGTAATAATTACAAAGGATAAGGGGAAGCTCAAATTTGACATCAACACCGTATCCAAGAGCATAGCTCTCCTTGATAACAATAGCGTGACAACCCCGAGAGTTCCACAAATAAGTTCAGACTCCTATGTTGTGATCAGCAAGAGTGATTTGGAGAAAGGGCTCAGGGCTGCAGAGGATGTTTCCGATTCCATACGCCTTATCCTCTCAGGATCAGAGTTTAGGGCCCGATCATCTTCTGATTCTGAAGAATCAGAGCTTGTTCTGCCAAGAGATATGCTCAAGGATCTCAAGTGCAAGGATCAGGTGAAAAGCTCATATCCACTGGAATACCTGCTTAAGCTGGTAAAGAGCCTTACTTCAGCAGACGAATTGAAACTGAGCTTCAAGGATGAC
>JAVZLI010000110.1:0-4144 GCA_038883835.1 Thermoplasmataceae archaeon | reverse complement strand
ACAACAAATGGGTTCAGGAACTTCAGGTTCAACCTGGCAATCGGGTATGGGGGGCGTGAGGAGATAATAAATGCAATAAAAAGAATATACAGGACAATATCGGAGGGAAGGATGTCAATAGATGACCTGAATGAAGATGTGTTCCGATCTTACCTCTACGACGGCACCATACCAGACCCTGACCTGATATTCAGGACAAGCGGCGAGGAGAGAATCTCCAATTTCCTGCTTTGGCAGTCAGCCTATTCAGAACTGTACTTCTCAGACGTGAATTGGCCCGAGCTCAGGAAAATAGATTTTCTTAAGGCAATCCTGTCCTACCAGGGCAGGCAAAGAAGGTTTGGTACCTGATGTTTTTTGCAATTGATGACACAGATTCGCCAAGGGGGATGTGCACTACCTACTTGATGACAGAAATAATAAGGAGGACAAAACTAAAACTTTCAGGCTTACCAAGGCTAGTGAGGCTTGATCCTGCAATACCCTACAAGACCAGGGGAAATGGAGCCCTCTCTGCGGAATTCATTGAGGGCAAGATAATGAAGGAAAAAATAGGGGCAATAGATGGCGTTGAAACCTACATTTATGACGGTGTTGAACCAGATGAGCCTGAACTTGAAGAATTCCTTCTTGAGGCATCATCCGTTGTTTACGATCTTGCTGATCTGGAAGATACGAATACCAATCCGGGCATAGTTGTAAGCATGAGAAGGCCACCAGAGGATTTCTACTGGAGGGCCGTAAGGGAGGAGGTCGACCTCAATGACGCCATACGGGTTCTGGAGAGTGTGGGGGCACGATACCTGGGGATAAAGAACTCAAGAGGGCTTATTGGGTCTGCTGCCGCTCTGAGCTGGGTGCCTCGTGTGCAGACATATGAATTGATCTTTTACAGGAACACGCCACATCCAGTGCCAGCAGACATAAAGATGCGAGTTGCAACTGAAATTGATAAGATACCTGGCACTTTTAACAATGTGGATACCGCAAACAGGCATCCTTCCATCTTCCCACGTGAAAAGACACCAGTCCTGGCTGGTGTCAGGTCCACGATGCAGGATACGCTTCTTGAATCGGCCCTTAAGGTCTTTGAAAGCAACAGGATCGCATTTGACAGATATTTGCTTTATAGGACAAATCAGGCCAGTGATGACCACATAATCCACAACCCTTCAGACCTTAGTGAGGGGAAAAGTTATGAAATTGTTGCCGTGGTTGAATCGTTTCCCAGGGTAATCAGAGGTTCCCACTATTTTGTGTCAGCACGATGGATGAATCATTTGGTGCAGCTTGCCGCATTTGAGCCCACAAAGGAGTTTCGAAGAATATTCAGGGAACTGAGGCCGGGCGATACCGGAAGGTTTTACGGGACATTCAGCAATAATTGCCTTGCAGTTGAAAAGATGCAGCTTCTTTCCGTCTCCTCTATCTACCTGAGGCATCCGCCGGCATGCAGCAGCTGCGGCAGCAAAATGAAAAATGTCGGTTCCCGCATCTACTCTTGCCCAGAATGCGGAAACACCTCAAATGTTCCAGAATATGCAAGAGTCCCACGGAATCTCAAACCCGGCTACTATGATGTCCCTGTTGCAGCGAGAAGGCATTTGTCAAGGCCATTTTCACTTTTCCTGAAAGAGGCTGGAACTTCAGGCGAAGAAAGCAGCGGATTTAAGAAGGAAGCGTTGATACATTGATAATCGCCATTACAGGTGTTCCTGGAACAGGGAAAACCGAAATTTGCCGAATTTTATGCCAACAGGGATACGAATGCCTTGGATTGTCTGGCGTGAAAGGGGTCAATTCATGCATTGAGGATGATGAGGTGGACCTGGAATGTCTTTCCCGTAAAGTAAGGAATATGGAGAAGAATCACATTATATTTGAGTCGCATCTCTCGCACCTGATCAAGCCAGATTTTGCCATAATACTGTACAGGGAAGCAGCTTCAGTCGAGCATGTGCTCAGAAGCCGCAGTTATAGCAATGAGAAAATATTAGAGAATATTGACGCCCTCATCTCTGATGTAATATACTACGAGGCCCTGGAAGCTTTGCCCTCGCCGCGAATACACAGGGTTTTCAATACTGAAGGCGATCTTTACAAAACTGCAAGCAAGGTTAGGCAAATAATAGACGCTTTCCTTGAGAAGGCTTAAGTGTTAAGCAATCATAACATGTGCGTCAAATGGTGCTGGATTCATACAGATCAAAGTCAGACAGGATTCTTGTCCCACTTTCGCGGCCCTTTTTGCGCGTCAATCCGGATAAAATATCACTGTTGTCATTGATATGCGCCATAGTGGCAGGCGTTCTGTTCTACCTGGGGGGGCTCCTGATCATAGGCAGCCTGATATTCATAGTACTGTCTGCAATGTTTGACGCGATTGACGGAAAGGTTGCAAGGCTGGCTGGAAAGGAATCCATGAGGGGAGATCTGGTTGACCATGTCCTTGACCGCTACTCTGACGTTGCCCTTATTGCAGGATTCATGTTCAGCATCCACTCGCAACTGGTTGTGGGAGTATTTGCCCTGATAGGCGTGATGCTTACCAGCTACATGGGAACTCAGAGCCAGGCTCTTGGGCTTAAGAGAGACTACTCAGGCATCCTCGGGCGGGCTGATAGGCTAATGGTTATGGTAGTGTTTGTTGTGATTCAGATACTCTTTCCATTCCACTTCTCTTTGTGGGTACTCCTGCTCACTCCAACAAACATAATGCTCCTATGGTTCGCCTTTGCAGGCAACATAACAGCAGCCTCAAGGTTCCGAAGGGCATTTCTGGCATTATCCTGAATTGGTAGGGCTTATTCCTTATCCGACAGGATGCCAATATATTCTTTCACAAGTTCCTCAGATTTCTTACTATCACGGGACTCTCCGTATATCCTGAGAATAGGTTCAGTGCCGGATGGCCTTATGAGAACCCATCCATCTGGATATATGATCTTGAGGCCATCTGTGTCAATGATATCTTTTCCCTCTGCGTAACGCCTGATCTTTTCGGAAAGCGCGTCCCACTTCCCCTTGAACTTGACTGAGGCTTTTGATATCCAGTACTGCGGTATCTCAGCAGCAAGCTGCTCAAGATTCTTGCCGCTCTTTGCCATAAGATCGAGGACAAGGGCTGCTGTCATCGCACCGTCCCGGCAATACTGGTGAGGCCCAAAGATTACCCCACCATTTTCCTCGCCGCCTATCTTGCCGTTATTTTCTATCATGGTTCTAGCGACTATGGGGGCTCCAACCTTGGTTCTTATTAGCCTGGCGCCCTTTGCCCTGCATATTTCATCGATGGCGTCGGAGCTGCTGATCGGCGTAACAACAGTGTCTCCGCGCAAAGCATATTCATTGACTAGTACGCTGAGAATCCGATCCCCATCAACGAAATTTCCCCTGCTATCAAAGAATACTGCACGGTCTGCATCACCGTCATGGGCTATTCCTAGGTCAAACCCCCCATTCTTCATGATATTCTGGAGATCACGTAAATTCTCAGGCTTGGGCTCTGACTCTCTTGAGGTGAATTTGCCATCTGGAAATGCATTAAGCGTTACAACCTCGCATCCCAGAGCCCTCAGCATCCTCGGGGATGTATTGTATGCAGCTCCGTTTCCAGTGTCTATTGCAACCCTGAACCTTTTCTTCCCTATTGATTTCGTATCAACCATCTTCATAACTGATCTAATGTAGGTCTCTCCCCCTGTAGTGTCTGACCGGACAGATCCGGATCTTTGCCATTCCGAATCCTTCCAGGTTTTTTCCCAGTAAATCCGTTCTATCATTTCCTCCCGGTCCCTTCTAAGCTCAGTCCCGTCGGAATCTATGCATTTTATGCCGTTAAATTCGGGCGGATTGTGGGAAGCAGTTATAACAACGCCAGGCAGGTTATTTGCCTTGCAGTAATATTGTATTGCCGGTGTCGGGAGAATGCCCAGGTCAATCACACTGACACCCTGGGACAATATTCCTGATAATGTAGAGGCGGCAATTAGGTAGCGTGTGTCCCTAGTATCTGTGCCCATGACAATCTCGGGCACAGAAAAGAAAGTACCGATGGCCTTGCCAATATTCGAGCAGAATTCAGTCGTGAGGTCCCTGTTTGGAACTCCCCTGATCCCATTTGTTCCGAATAACCGGGGAGGTC
>JAVZLI010000109.1:0-4201 GCA_038883835.1 Thermoplasmataceae archaeon | reverse complement strand
TGGGAAGCGGATGTGATGACGTTTGGGACAATGACACCGTAAGCAATGCCAGACCATATCCCCAGGAACCATATGGTAGTGGCATCTGAAACAGAAAGCAGCAGCAATAGGAATGGCAAAGATATGTTAGCCGCCCTGAAAACAATTTTTCTTGCCTCTGATTTCAGGTAGGGGTTCAGAAGTGTTGTGCTCAGAAAGGTGGATCCGAAGGAGACCGCTGAGATCGCACCGATGAGGACGTTTGTAAAATGAAAATCCTCCACTGCGAAGGGTGGGATTGTCGTCGTTATCATGTTGTTGACCGATCTCATGGAGATCGTCATTAGGACGAGTACAGCAATGGCATGTAAGAGGCGTCCACTCGAATTGCTGTCATAATATGTTTCCTTTGAATTGCTCATCTCGTGCCACCCATTAAATCCAGGCTGGGATCAAGCGTCTGCTGAAATCAACTTTACGTAGAGGTCCTCAAGGGAATTTTCATCCGATACTCTCAATATCTGAACTCCCAACTCCATGAGCTCCCTGAGAAGATCGTTAACGGAAAAGCCATCAGCCAAGGTTGTGCTTATGGTATTTCCAGAGACAGCCACCGTGCCGGTGCTGATAGATTTCAACCGTGCTGGGTCGGGTATTGCAGAAGCTACAATCTTGAGAGACTGGCCATCCCTCACTGGGCCATCAAAGATAATGCTTCCGCCATTTACTATGATCACACGGTCGCATACTTCCTGTGCTTCATGGACAAGATGGGTGCTCATTATTATTGTCTTCTTCCTAGAAATTCCAATCCCCCTGATAATCTTCCTTATTTCAACCATTCCAAGGGGATCAAGCCCAAATGTTGGTTCATCCAGGATCAGTATGTCAGGATCACCTATCAAGGCGGAGGCCAGGCCAAGACGCTGCTTCATTCCACGGGAATACCCACTTACCTTCCTATTAAGGAATGACGAACATCCCGTGATCTCTGCAACTCTTCTTATTTCGTTCTCCCTCTCTACCCCACTTAATCCCTTAATCACAGCTGTGAAGCTCAACACTTCAAAGCCCTTAAGGTATGGGTAGAACTCAGGCTGCTCAACTAGAGACCCAACATCCCTAAGGGCATTCAAGGGGTCGTCAGATACATTCTTTCCCCCGATCATCGCCGAGCCCGCGGTTGGTTTCGATATGTTTGTCAATATCTTGAGAAGCGTGGTCTTGCCAGCCCCGTTTGGCCCAAGAAGACCAACGATTTGTGGTTCGGTAATCTCAAAGCTCACACTATTGAGAGCAGTTACGGAACCATATTTCTTTGTCACAGATTTTACCTGGACTATTGGCGCAGTCATTTTACCTCCTTCCTTTCAAACAGAATTGCGGATGCCGCCAGAGAAAGGACAAGATATAGGATCATGACGAGCAATGAAGAGAGAATATCTCCTGCATTGGCACCGGAAAGGCTCAGGGAAGTTGTCAGGACACCTGGATTGATATTGAGGTATACCCTGCCCACTATGGAGGTGGCATTGTTAAGGAGGAAATATGGGTAGTAACTGTAAAGAAACTCTGAAATTATTGTGGCTGCATAGAATACGAGAAAATAAATCAGAAAAACAGAGATGTATGCGTAGGTGTTTTTGTTAAAGATACTGCTTATTAGGAATGTGAATGCTGTGATGGAAAAGACAAAAACCATCAGGAGCGCGAGAGAAACCAAGAATGCGCCTGGAACAGACCCATGAAAAATTATTTCAAGCGAGACAAATTGGAACAGCACATATATCATTACAGCAGCCAACGTTGCAAGAGATGCAGCAATATATTTTGCCAAAAGCAATGATAAACGCCTTATAGGCAGAGTGAAAATATAAAAAGCCGTCCTGCTCTCAATTTCTCCCGATATTGCGGGGGATCCAAAGAAAACCGCAGAAAATACCGGCAGGTCTATCAAAACGAGGGCCCATAAATAACTCAGGAGGTTCTCCTCCAACGCAGGGCTCATCTTCCCAGATAGAGATGGAAATATTCTTGGAATGTCACCAAGGTACCTGAATGAAAAAAACGTCAGAAGCGAACCAACCAGGAGAACAACAGCTAGGATCAGAAAGAAGCTCTTTGAGCGATAGTAGTTTTTGAAATAATGTCCAATAAGGGTGAGAAATACTCCAGATCGCCCGCTCATGAATATCCGATCCAGCCACTTTTCTCGAAGAAGGCTGCTAGGTTGCGAAGGCCGCCAGTTCCAGTGTCCAAGGAAAATGTGACGTAAGTTGATTCAAGCTTCATGGACGTGACATTCAGCCCCAAAACTGTGGAAGTGGCGGAAATGGCAAGAACAACCTGCTGCCCAACAGCAGCTTCTGTGAATGTAATATTGCCATCAGTTCTGTTCTGGAAGACATTGAGAGTAATTGTGCTGACTGAAGTATTTCGTGTTACTAAAAAGAGTGAGAGGTTTGTTCCCTCTTCGAAGTACTTGGCCAAAGGAAACTGGCCGGCGGATGATCCTGTTGCAGCATCGATTCCATATTTTATACCCTGAAGAGTCCCTGTTATAACACTCTTAGAAGATATTGGTGAAAGGAAAATCATGGTCATATTATGAATAAAAGTTGTGAGGTTGAGGGGAAATGCTGCTTTCCCGTAGGTTAAATTAGAGAGCGAACTCTTGTTGGATAACGAAATATTGTATATCATATAGCCTTTGTATGACTCGTACGGAGACATTGAGAGAAGAGATGAATTGTTCATGGCATTCTTAGATCCAGATATGTTAGAGAGGAGTGAAGTTATGTTTCCAGCTGAAATCTGGAGAACAGCTGCAGGGTAATCATTGCTGATGAAGAAATATCCAACTGTATTGTTAATGTTTAATTCAACAACGTCTGTTGAATTTGCAGGAATGAAATCTGATGGAGTTACAACAGCAGAATTGGAAAGCTGATATGCATAGAAACCAACTGGTACCCCAACAGAAGCTGCAACCAGTATTGCGATGAAACTCTTCAAGAGGGGTTTCATATGTCTCCGATTGTTGGCAACTAATTAAGGTTTTATAGGAATCCCTTAGCCAACTTGGCAGCAACCCTCATTCTATGCCTGCTGACTCACAGCATCTGCCATTATAGGCTCAACGATGAGGGTCAAACCTTTGAGTGCTACTACTCTGACATCCTTGCCTGCAGGTATGGGTCCAACCTGGCTTAATGCCCTCCACTGTATCCCTTCCACAGAAACCCAGCCTGATGGGTCCAGTGTTGATCGTGTGAGAGCTATCTTCCCGATGAGCGCCTCTGAACCTGTATAGCGTCTCTCAAGGGTTGCTGATAGCGCAACAGTTATAATAACTCCGATAAGGATGGAGGATAATATTGAGATAACCAGGAATAGGATACTCCAGAAACTGAGCAGCTTTGGAAAAATTTCACCGCCTGGATTAAGAGAGGAATCAACATAGAGTATGATTCCGATGGTAAGGGATCCCAAGGAAGGGATCAGCATATGGTAGCTTCTCCTCATTGCGAACAGTATGCCAAACGTCGCTGACAGTGCGATGAAAAGAAGGACAAGCACCACTGATCCTATAATGCCAATAAGATTGAATGCTATCAGAATGAAGTCTATGGCAATGGCAAGAAATGCCCCGTTGAACCCCTCTCTCCTGGTCATCTTTCTTGCAGAGTCTTTTCCAAGTGTCATGAAGATCGTTCGTCCCCGTAACTCCTCCTGATTTCTTCCGAAAATTTATCTGCGTCCTGAGGTTCAACTTCCACAACAAATGGCCCTTGATAGCCACACTGCTGGCAGGTGTATATGTAGCCCATTATTCCACCAATGATCCATGTTATATCCCTGGATCCACAGTGCGGGCATAGCTTAACTGGCACGCTTAAATATACTGGGATAGGTATTAAATGTTGCTCGGTCTGTGCACTCAGGTTATATCCTATATGGAAATTACCTGGCTGATCTGATGAGAGTTATTCTTTATACCGGCAAGGGTGGAGTGGGAAAGACGAGCATTGCGGCTGCCACCGCAGTTGGGCTTTCTCAGCTAGGCTATCGAACCTTGATCATTTCAACTGACCCAGCCCACAGCCTTGGGGACGTATTCGAGACCGACATAGGTCCAAAGATTACCAAAATATCAGATCGTCTTTATGGGCAGGAGATCAGCGTCCTGGAGGCAATAAATTCACACTGGGAGCAGTTAAAG
>JAVZLI010000108.1:0-4258 GCA_038883835.1 Thermoplasmataceae archaeon | reverse complement strand
AGAAAAGAGGTTTCTAATCTCATAAGGGGGTAGCTTGTGGTGGATATCGGATAGTCAAAATCGGATGTTACCTGCAAGGTTAGATAACCAACTAATGAACCTTCTGCGTTATAAACGGGTGCTGATGAGTATGTTTGACCAGGAATAATATTTCCATTGGATCCGGCAGAAGGAAACTCTGTGAAAACATTAAATGAATGCCCAGACGACATGCTTTCGACGCCATATGAATTGTAAACGTAGGAAACAAAATATGAGTGCACTCCCGGGGTTGCTGACCAGGTTTCCGTGTATGTACCAGTTGAGCCAGGATTCCAGGATTTAATTTGAATCCATTGCCCATTGAGGGCATTAACAACATACATTTTCAATGTATCCCCGGATCCCAGGGTATAAATGTTTGCCGACATCTGAATGTTGGTCGCTCCGGATATTTTATTTGAGTATGCCGTGGTTACCTGAAAAGACGATAGTTGTGGACGGGTGCCGGAACATCCTCCACCACCGCACCCTGGGCAAGGAGCAGGCATCTGTGGGCTCATTATTGGATCAATTGAGTAGGTTTCATTTTTCATCAATGTTATTGGTCCAAATAGAAGAGAGACCTTAGTGGCTGTAGCGTTGGTTGCAATACCTCCCATGTGAAATGTTGACATCTCATTTCGCCAGCTTACTTTTATGCCTCCCAGCGTAACGCTCCAGCCATTTGAAGGAATCAAATTGTTTGAGAATCTCAGTCCGACTTGCGTTGTAAATGTATTTGTCTTAACCGGTGAATTGCAATTTAGGTAAGCCATATGGGCCGGATCTGAACCCAGTTGAAAGGCAACGTAATAGCTTGTGGCTTGAGCTCTGAGATTTTTCACAGCAATACTTGCATAGATTGATCCTCTTTGGAATGAATATATTTCGGCGATTTTCACGTTTGAACTATTTCTTATCACAACTACGGAATTTTGCAGATTGTTCTTTATTCTTCTAATTTTCGAAGATGAAAAATGAATTGCCTTGAGACTGGCGTTTTTCATGTCAAATACATCCCAATTGACTCTGTATGATTCAGTTCCGAAGGTGGCAAGAGTGTCACTACCTTTGACAGTGACCCTTTCGTTTCCCACCTGGTATTGGTGAACGCTACTGTGGATTGATGACGCCATGCTTATTCCGCTATGCTTATTCCAGGTAAAAGCATCGGGGCAACAGCAAAAATCGATACTGCGATCGCAACTTTACTATTCATGCAGTAAAATACAAAACAATTTTATTTAAGTATTTCCTAGTATGCGAAGCAAATTTCTCCTTCTGTTTTATCCTATGGAAATAAAACTTTCCAACGCTGTATTTCATGGAGTTGTTTAACAATTTAGTGTCTTTTGGTGATGATTCAGCAAATTATTTGAAACCACTTGGAAAACAGAATCAAAGATCCTCCGGCACTCGAGCCTGATATTTCACGAGATTTCGTAACAACGGGATTTACAAAATTAGGCAATTGACATGGAAAAGGCAGAGGATAAAGGATATTTTGATTATCAAGCTCATCTGTGAAGCGTCTTAATTAACATCTCTCTTGTTTCTACAAACTCAGAACTTTCCTGATATATCATTGATAAGCCACCTTACATTGTTCATTACCCTGTCGATATTCTCTTTCCTGAACTCATTACCACCGACTTTTGCATTGTCAAGCCATCCCTTCATGTATGCTGATGAGTCCTCCTTGAAGTCAAAGCCAAAGTGAGATCCCACTATATAGGTAGATAATTCAGCTTCGGCTTCAGCTATACCCCTGGGAATGTTGCGGTAAAGATGATCCAGCCTTGCATGTGACATCTCATGAATAAGAGTGTGAAGCACATTGGCATCTTCCCCGGGTACTTTCATAACCACTATCTTCTGGCCATCTCCTGAGTGTGCTGTATATCCCCTTGCACCATCTTTGATTGTGGCCTCTTCCACTGTGTAATGATCCTTTGCAATCTTCTTCAATACGTTGTAGAGTGTTGTTGCCTTGACATCCTCCTCTACAGGCTTCCCCTTTCCTGGTATTACTGTTGTCTGTGATATGTCATATACTGTTCCAACTGAGAAGACGTGAGTCTGCCCTCCTCCCTGCAAATTGAATTTCTCCCTTACAAGTTCGTCAATGGCCTGATAACTCAGCCACTCCTTACCGTTCTTTTCAATGAAATCCTTGACCTTAACAGACCCGTCTTCTCTTGCGATGCTCACAAATTGGAGAAAATCGCTTGGCTGTAGTATGCAAACCACACCAAGCCATTTATCCCGGCTTCCGGATTTGAACCAGAGACCTGCGGATTACGGCGGTGTTCCATTGCCGTGGTTACCTCTACAGTCCGCCGCTCTACCAACTGAGCTAAGCCGGGTGTCTCCAGAATGTTACTGGCAATAAAAAGCTTAAGGTAACCCTTCATGCAACCATAAATATTATGCAACTTCAATCATAATGCCCCTGATATACGATTATTCCGCGTGATAAAATTAATACTTTACATATGGCTGACTCTCAACATGGATCCTGAGAACATCCTGAATGATCTTTTTCCGGAAATAATTAGAGCTTCTCAAACCATCTATGACCTCGCCGAGCTTGGGAGCGAAGAATACAAGTCTTCTGAATATCTAATTGACCTTTTGCAGAAATATGATTTTTCGATCACGAAGAACTTTGCCGACATGAAGACTGCGTTCAAGGCTGAGTACGGTTCAGGGAGGTTCAAAATAGGGTTTCTGGCAGAATATGATGCTCTTCCAAACGGGCACTCCTGCGGCCACAATTTGATATCTGGGTGGGCGATTGGATGCGCGCTTGTGCTATCAAGAATTAAGCCAGGCTTCACCATCTGCATTGTTGGAACACCGTCCGAAGAGGGGATAGGCCCATATGCTGGAAGCAAGATAAGGATGGCAGAATCTGGTCTGCTTTCCGATATTGATGTCTTCTTTGGATCTCACCCAGATGATGCTTGGGGCATAGGCTCTACTGCATTATCTGACCTGACGTTGAAGCTTGAAATACGCGGAAAATCAGCTCACGGAGCAGATTCTCCTGAGGAGGGCGCTAACGCGTTAGATGCAGCGGTTTCCATATACCAGGGTATAAACAATCTTCGTGGGTGGGCGAAAAATGACAAGCATCTCGTAGTAGGCATGATAATAACAAAAGGCGGGCAGGCCACAAATGTTATTCCAGAATTTGCTGAGTTGCATGTTGAAATCAGATCTACCTCAGCATCATTTGTGCGCAAGTTTTCTGACAAGGTGATAAATTTGGCAAAGAATATGGCAGTTTCATATGGATGCTCACTGAAGCATGAAGAGATTACACCATTTTATTCCAGTTACAGGAACAACAATATCCTTATGCAGCTTCAGAAAGAGGAATTGCAGAAACTTGGGATCTCTCCTGTCGTTCACTCAGAAAAGATCGAAATTGCTTCAGGAAGCACCGACGAGGCAAATGTGAGCCAGGTGGTGCCGACATGCCACATTGATTTCCCAATCGGACATTCGGGCATTGTTGGGCATTCAGATGAATTCAGGAATGCAGCGAACCCTGTGAAAGCCTCAAAGAGCCTGTACAAAGCCATACTTGCCACTGTAAAGGTTGCGCTAAGGCTGACCGAACCGGGTGTTCTAGAAAAGGTTAAGGCTGATTTCGAATTAAGTGAATAATGGAGTCAACTTACAGAGAAGCAACTGAAACGATCGCACCCCCTGCTCTGAAGGAGGGTAGCAACATAAGGATTATTGCTCCAGCAAGTGCTCCAGATCTAAAAAACCTATCTATTTCGATAAACAGGCTGAACAAGCTTGGCTACAGGGTCACATTAGGGCAAAACATTCGCAAACTTGTCCAGAGGAATTCTTTGGCTGCCCCTGCAGAGTTCAGGGCAAGGGAACTAAACGATGCTTTTAAGGACAATAGCGTAGATGCAATTTTCTGTGCTAGGGGCGGATATGGTTCCATTCACATCCTACAGTTGATCGACTACGATGCCATAAGGGATAACCCAAAAATATTCGTAGGCTA
Source organism: Thermoplasmataceae archaeon (assembly GCA_038883835.1). Taxonomy (GTDB): domain Archaea; phylum Thermoplasmatota; class Thermoplasmata; order Thermoplasmatales; family Thermoplasmataceae; genus UBA447. Next base: position 204 of record JAVZLI010000108.1, on the reverse strand, counting down.
CAGTGACATTACCGCACTGCATCTTGCCATTAACAAGATCTCAGGGCTCATAACATTTCACGGCCCCATGCCAGCTTCTGATCCTGACGAGTTCTCAAAGGCCACATTCAAACTTTTTATTGACCTTCTCTCTGGAAAGGGAAATGATCTTGGGGCATTTGTCAATAGGGTCGTGAGATATATCCACAAAGGAAAAGCCAGCGG
>JAVZLI010000107.1:0-4264 GCA_038883835.1 Thermoplasmataceae archaeon | reverse complement strand
CTTGTTACAGTAGGAAGGCTTTCAGACATCTATGGAAGAGTAAGGCTCTTCAACCTGGGCTTTCTGATTTTTACCATGGGATCAATATTGCTATTCATAACACCCGGTTCTGGTGATCAGGGCGCTCTTGAACTAATACTTTTCAGAATGGTACAGGCTGTTGGAGCATCGTTCCTTTTTGCTAATTCAGCTGCAATACTGACGGACAGCTTCCCGCCAAACGAGCGCGGCAAGGCAATGGGCATAAACCAGATAGCTGGTCTGGCAGGTTCACTTATAGGGTTGATACTCGGCGGCATACTTGCAGGAATATACTGGAGATATGTTTTCCTGGTAAGCGTCCCTGTTGGCATTATAGGAACCATCTGGTCATATGCAAAGCTTAAGGACAATGCTATAAGGAGGCAAGAAGAAAAAATAGACCTGCCAGGAAACGTGACCTTTGCTGGAGGGCTTACCCTGATTCTTCTTGGAATAACATATGGCCTTATGCCTTATCAGAGCGATTCAACGGGCTGGGGCAACCCATGGGTTAAGATTTCAATCCTGACAGGTGTGGCACTCTTGATAGCATTTGTGTTCATTGAAAGGGTAGTGGATCAGCCAATGTTCAAAATGCATCTGTTTAAGAGCAGGGCATTCAGCACAGGTTCATTCGCAGGATTCCTGCAGTCTATGGGCATGGGCGGAGTGATGTTCATGGTAATAATTCTCCTGCAGGGTATATGGCTGCCCCTTCATGGATACTCTTACAGCAGCGTACCATTCTGGGCAGGAATTTATACAATCCCGATGATGCTTGGCTTTGTTGCATTTGGCCCTATCAGCGGTGCATTATCTGATAGGCTTGGTGCAAGATTCCTATCCACCCTTGGCATGGTAGTTGGCGCGGTAGCCTTCATCCTTCTGTCATTATTCAGCTATAACTTTGCATATCCGCTTTTCGGCTTAACACTCTTCGTGATGGGTTCTGGAATGGGATTATTCGCAGCCCCAAATATTGCGGCTGTGATGAACTCTGTTCCGCCCCATGACAGGGGAACTGCCTCAGGAATGAGAACAACTCTCCAAAACACCGGCCAAAGCGCAAGCATGGGAATATTTTTCACCATTGTGATCATTGGTCTTACTTCGCGTTTGCCTGCTTCGTTCAGCACCGCGCTTTCCAGTGCAGGCGCCCAAGTCCTGATTCCAGTTTTTAACAAGATACCTCCCACATCCGCCCTGTTCTCTGCTTTTCTGGGTTATAACCCGATTGCTACCATACTCGGGCTGCTTCCCGGATCTGTTACCTCTCTTATTAGTCCAGGTTCCCTGGCAACGCTTGAAGGCACCTACTGGTTCCCCACGGCACTTGCTCCTGCATTTATGTCGTCCTTGAGGCTTTCATTCTATGCGGGCGCCGGAATGTTTGTTGTTGCTGCAATACTGTCTGCTCTGAGGGGGAAGAGATTTGTTTATGACGAGGAGAGCTTCAGGAGCACTGGTTCAAGTACAAGCGAACCTTCCCCCCGTCCCGATGCTGCATCATCGAGTGTCGCCGGATCTGAAGCAATCAGAAGTGAAACAACGAGGTTGAGATGAAGGCGTCAGAAAAACATGAGAACTACGTAAGTGAACATGAGGATGGAGACTCAGTCGAGCTATGGGATCTGTTCACAAGATTGGTAAAGATGTGGGGAAGAAACATTGAACGTGAAATGGGATCCAGCTCCATCAAGCCTGTAGAGATAAAAATCCTGCATGTCCTCGAGGAGAAGGGTGAAATACCAGTTGCGCTAATAGCGGATCGTATCGGAGTTACATCCCCATGGGTTACGGCATCTGTGAACAGGCTGGTAACAAGGGGGCTTGTACAGAAAGTGAAGAGCCAATCTGATAAGAGAATAACACGAATAAGTATGACGCCTGAAGGAAAGGAATATCTTGAAAAAGTGAGATCATACTATAGTTCAACCATCAGGAATATATTTGACTCACTAACTGAGGCTGAGAAGAAATCACTGACCAGGGTTCTTCTTAAAATAGAGGAATCACTTAGGTCTCAGATGTAAAATTGAATTAGAATTGGTGATGTTCCAGCCTACTATTCTTTTTGGTCGTAATAAGTAAGCTTGCATACTTATATAGAATAGTAGAATAGAATAAAGTGGTAATAATGGAAAAGGATTATCTGGAATGGCTTGATTGGAAGCCAGGGATCCTCAGGGCAATTTTTGAGCTTGGGAGCCTCGGCGAAATTCATTTGAACAATATCGACGCTCCTGACAGGCATAAACTGATCGAGGATATCACAGAATACCTTGTTGGAATGAACATTTTTGAATACAACTCAGAAAAATCGCTGCAGCTCTCTCAATTCGGCGCAGACCTGTACAACAAGCTCCTGGAAATAAACTACCTTTTCACACAATATGTAGAAATACCGCCAGAAGACAGTGACTGATATTATTTTTCCATAAATTTTTCATACAGTTCCATTGAAATCCCTGTTATTTCGAGGTATCGCTTGAGCCCGAAATTTTCAATTATTGCCATAGCTTCTCTCTTAATCTTACTGTTTGAGTCTTGGTCAGCATGTGGCCATAGTTTGAAAACAAAGCTATCCTCGTTCTGGTTGTGCTCCTTTAGAAGGCGGATATATAGTGGCCCTCGTTCACCCAAGAGCCTGGAGTTTCCCTGTGAAATCCAATTGTCGATATTCTCGGAAAGCTTCAGCAGAAGCTTATGATCGGCCTGTATCTGCTTTACTCTTACCGAAACGTCCAGCGAGCTTTCTGGGAGGCTCTCGATTATCACTGGAAAAACCAGCTTTTCCTCTATCTCTATATGGCAGCTCTTAACATATTCCCTGAAATCACTGAATTCTGGCCCTGCTTCCCCCGCAATGCACTTTCCGATACCCCTTATAAGGGAGTGTTCAACCATCAGGAAATCCACGATCTGAGTCAATTCCAACCACATGTGTATTTTCTCAATATATTGAATTGTTACCCCTAAGCCATGGGCATGATCGGAATATATAATTGTCCCGCTTTCATGAACTCATGATATCCATGGAAATTCCCTTTGGCAATGTGATTGGAGGCGAAATCGACACGTCTGGACGGGTTGTTTCGCTAAAGAGTCCTGTTGATGGAAGCACTATTGGTAGGGTGTGCATGGGACAAAAGGAGCAGGCGGAGAAGGCCATAGAATCAGCCTTTGAAGCCTTTCACAATAGATGGCGAGACACCGATTTGAATTTCAGGAAATCCCTTCTTTCAAAGCTCGCCAAGAGGGTGGAAGAGAAGAGCGACAGGTATGCGAGCCTGGAGTCTATCAATACTGGAAAGACACTCAGGCAAAGCATGTTTATGGATATTCCGCTGGCTGTGTCTCATATACAGTATTTCGCCGAGCTCCTGGATTTTAAGACTACTAGGGAGATTTCACATCCTGAGTATCCAGGCACCCGGGGTGTAATCCAGCATGCTCCAATGGGTGTTGTCGCTGCTATCGCCCCCTGGAATGTGCCAATGCTTATGGCGGTCTGGAAAACGGTTCCAGCCCTCCTGTCAGGAAACACGGTCGTGTTGAAGCCATCGCAACATACTCCCCTGACTGCGCTAGAGTTTGCTAGAGATGCACTTGAAGTTGGCTTTCCGCCTGGCGTCTTTAATGTGGTTGCTGGGCCTGGGGAGGAGATTGGGAACACCCTTATCACTGATGAAAGAGTAGGTATGGTTAGCTTCACTGGCTCAACCTCATCAGGCAGGAAGGTCGCATCGCTTGCAGGGCAGCATCTGAAGAAAACTACCCTTGAGCTAGGGGGAAAATCGCCAAACATTGTTCTTCCCGACGCTGATATCGAACATGCAGCCAAGGGAATCCTCTTTGGAATTTTTCTCAATTCTGGGCAGCTCTGCGAATCAGGCAGCAGGCTGCTAGTCCATAAATCAATCAAGGGCAGGCTCATGAGGGAGATGGGCCGGCTGATGATGTCCATGAAAGCGGGAAACCCCATGGATATGGAAACTGATATTAGTGCCATCACCACCCATGAGCAGCTTCTAAAAATCAGGACTCTCGTCGAGGACGGTATTAGTGAAGGTGCCACAGTTGTTTATCAGCGTGACATCAGCAACGAAGTTCCACAGGATGGGTACTACTTTCCGCCAATGATATTAGATAATATTGGAGAGGAATCTGAGATTGGAAAGGAGGAAATATTTGGGCCTGTATTGACAGTGAAGGAATTTGACCGAATTGACGAAGCAGTAGG
>JAVZLI010000106.1:0-4305 GCA_038883835.1 Thermoplasmataceae archaeon | reverse complement strand
GTTCAACATGAATCCGAGGAGCTCCCCCTTAAGGTAGTAAGAAATGTAGTTGTTGTAATTGTTTGGTGTTGGCTTATAGAGCTTTATCCACGCATCAAATGACGAATCGCTGGCTGATGTCCTGGAAGAACCAGGCATGAGGTCATGCAGCCTCATGCTGTCACAAATATGTTTCAGGTATTCATTGAGATCTATAAGCCCCGTTCTATAAAGCATCAAATAACCATAGAAATTGGTAAGGCCTTCAGCCATCCAGAGCATAGTTGTGTAGTTCTCCTCCTTGTAGTTGAACGGGCCAAGTTCCACTGGCCTTATCCGTTTGACGTTCCAGAGATGGAAGAACTCGTGGCTTGTAACTGAGAGAAATGACCTGTACTTTTCAAATGGCGAAAAGGTGAACCTATCAACGTTTATCGCAGTTGAGTTTAGGTGTTCAAGCCCTCCGGTTCTCTCTTCTTCCCCGTTGACAAGATGGTAAATGAAGACATATTTTTTATATGGCAGGTGGCCAAACAGCTTTGTGTAGCCCTCAACTATTTTCCGGACATCTGTTTTCAATTTCTCTGGATTCTCGTTACCTTTGCCGCAGAGAACTATCTCATGCTCCTTGCCCTCCACCTGGAAGGTCAGAACACGGTGTTTGCCAATCTCTATGGGTGAGTCCACCAGGATATCATAATTTACGGCTCTGTATCTGTTCTCGCCAAGTTTTTCCAGACCGGTGGAAGTGATCCAGCCGTTTGGTGCTTTTATTATGAGTTCGCAACTCTGGTCCTTGTAACCATCTATGTAAAAGAAAACGCTGGTTCCGTTAATGAATGCATGATGTGTGTCAAGGTGGCTTGTATGTACATCCAGTTCGTGGGCATACACCTCGTAGGATATTCGGATCGATCTGTTTCCTTTGGTGGAAATCTTCCATGTGGACTTATCTTTCCTCACAGCTTCCAATTCAGTATTATCGCTGGAGGCACTCACGTTCCTTACAAATCTCGAAAAATCCATAATTTCGTAGGAGCCGGGGGTCCATGCAGGCATAATAATATTCAAGGAATCATCAGAAAAGTCTTCAATATTCATTGTAACTTCAAAAAAGTGGGACTGCGGCCTGTTCATTTCCAAGACATACTGTATCTTCATGGCAATACCAGATGCGGTAGCGCAAAAATTAGTTAAATCTTTGCTCAGTGGTTTGCAAATAATGAACTTGGAAAAAGCCTACTGGTATGACCTGTCATCCCTGTAATTGTGGTAGTTCAAAAGGTATTCTTCATTCTTCTGGGAAATTGTTGTTTCAGACGAAACAGCACTGGCCATGTTGCCATAGTGCTCCTTGATTTTTTCTTCCACTGGCCTGTATAGCTTGAGGGCATCCTTGACATCACTGGGTTCTGTGAGTTTGTGCTCCCTGGACACAGCAATATCCCCGGCAGCCCTGATCAAACCACCCAGCTCCCTGAGTCTCAGGGTGAGAGAATTTTGCTTGTGATCCACTTCCTCAGCCCTTCTTCGTCCTTCGGAAATTACTAGTTCCGCAGCTTCAAGAGTCATGTGGGGGATTTTTCCGTCCATGTTTATCTCCTGGGCGATGAACTGAACATACTTCATCCTGTTCTCGGGAGTATCCGGTATGGCGGTTTCCATAAGAATTTCGTAACCGCTGCCAACTATTCTTGAACGAAGCGGGCTAAGTATGTACTGCAAATCCTGTATGTTGCATGCTGCCACCAGAATGAAATCAGCAGGAACTTTGTCGACTCTCACGCTGGCTCCGGCGCTCTGCGGGTTTCTTCCGGTAATTGGGAATGTTTTTTCCTGCATCGCAGTAAGTATAAACCTCTGCAAATTTCCCAAATGGGAGATTTCATCTATGAACAGAACTCCCTCATGAGCTTCATGTACCGCTCCAGCTATAACCCGCTCATACGGGAGCGTACCAAGCTGGGGGTGCCCTCCATAGGGATCGTGCCTTACGTCTCCAAGAAGCTCAGTTTCACTTGCTCCAGTAGCCAGAACAAATGGATTTCGATCAATGGGCACAATGGTCTTGCTCGGGCTCTTTTTATCCAATTTCCTTCTTCTTTCCAGGGTTTTCTCGTCGAGAACCCTTATCTTCTCGCCGTATCTCTCGTAGACTATTACCTCTTCACGTTCCCCAACTCTTCTGGTGGAGGTAACTTTCTCTGTGTTGTTTTGGACACCAAAAGCAGCACCGATGACATTGAAAACATCGCCGAATGGACCCTGTGCAGCAGTCTGAATTTTCGGGTTTCCACAGTTTGGGCACGTCACGTCCGAGGGAAGAGAATAAAAACCACATCTGGGGCATCTGTATCCAAGTCTCTCTGCAACGTTTGCAGGCACATCTCTGGGATCGACCACTTCACCCTCAATCGCATTCATTTCCTCCCTTTCAATCTTAATTTCACTCCAGTTTTTTACCTCTATGAATGGTCTTTCTGGATACTGAGGGTTATGTACCACCCTTATTTCCTGCTTTGGCCGCGGGAGGTAAAATGACATGGCCTGGGCAATCATTGACTTCCCCACTCCGGGAGGGCCAACGAGGAGCAAATGCCTCCTCTGCTTGGCAGCTATCATAGCTATCCTTACAGCCTCTGCCTGTCCAATTACACGATCAAGCGGGTTGCTCGGAATAGGTATGCTTGATGTATCGGAATAATCCCTATAGCCTGAAGACATCATCTGTGATCCCAGGAAACTACCCGTATTTCCGACGGTTTTTTGGTTATGTTGCCGAGCTTAGCTCCGTAAATACTCTTTACTCCTGCCTTGTATGCAACATCAATAAGTCTCTGTGATATGACTCCACCCGTGATAACGGTGTTCGCAGAACTTACTGTAGGAATTTTCTCAACAGCTTCAGCAACGGGGAATGACGCAATCACCTCACCATTCTCAGAATAAACTTCAGTGAGCTTCTCTTTCAGAAGTTCTTGCCCTCTGGCTTCAATGAAACGTGGATTCCTGAGGTCTGGTTGTGGTGGTATTTCCTGCTGGGGATGAGTTGGTTGTTTCTTTTCCGCGGGTTCTTCCTTTGCAGTTTCCACCGGTTGTGGCTTGTTATTAGTCTCAGGCAGGTGTTTCTCCCTTTCTGCCTGATTGTCTTCCCTGTAATTCTTTATCTCGACTACTGATTTCGCCTCTTCATACCCCCTCTTTGAAGCTCGATTTACACCCTCCGTTGCATTTCGTTCGGTGAGCTCCTTCAGCTCCTCGGACATGCCCCTCATTGAAAGGTATTGTTCTATGGGGGTTTTGTATCTAAGCGCCTTCACAATCTGTTTATAAGTGAGCTCCTCAACCTCTGTTCCAGGAGGCGCCCTGGCAACAAAGTCAACTTCAGCTACCTGAAGCATCTCCTTAAGTATGAGGTCTCCGCCTCTGTCCCCATCGAGAAAAACGGTTACTGTTCTTTCCTTTGACAACTTCTGGACAGTCTTGGGAATATTTGTACCCTGAACTGCTATCGTATTCTTTATTCCATATCTCAGGAGATTCAGGACATCACTTCTACCTTCTACCACAATGATAGAATCCGAGTCCTTAATGGCAGGGCCAGCTGGTAACTTGTCTTCACCATAGCTGATAATTTCGCCTTTTTCGACTTCGCTCCTCACAGATTCAACAATACTTTCGCTGACGCTCTTTCCAGTTTCGGTCATCTTTTTGTAGAGTTCTTCTGCCCTGGAGACTATCTTCTGCCTCTTTTGTATCCTGACGTCCTCAATTGATTCCACTTCAACTCTTGCCTTGCATGGACCAATCCTGTCTATTGTTTCAAGAGAAGCTGCCAGTATGGAGCTTTCGACCTGGTCAAGACCAGAAGGGATAAGGACATAACCCTCAGTTCTGCCCTTCTTGCTGTCAATTTCAACTTCGATGCGCCCTATTTTCCCGCTCTTTTGAAGATCCCTGAGATCAAGTTCCTCGCCGAGCAATCCTTCGGTCTGACCAAATATTGCCCCAACGACATCAGGTTTCTCAACCACCCCATCGGTGTATATTTTGGCTTTTATCAAGTATTTTGTTAAATTTGGATCTACATTCAACGTGATCACCTTCGTATTTAACAATGGGAGAGAAATTGGAAGTTCCCCTTTCTCTATTTACCACCATCGCAAATGGATATATTGATTCTATTTAAGGGATTCGAATCTGAGCAGCGAAAGATATCGGTTTCGTGGGTGTAGTTACCAGTCAACTATGTTATGGTACATTATGGTTTCAATATTTTTTGGCCTCAACCAAGGGATATTCACTCGCCATTTGTTAAATTGTCCG
>JAVZLI010000105.1:0-4326 GCA_038883835.1 Thermoplasmataceae archaeon | reverse complement strand
ATTGTCTGTAACAAAAACCCCATCTAAAACAGAAGCAGCGGCATCATCGAATGCCCCAGTTACCGCAAGGCCCAGTTTCCTTGATACATTTGCTGCAACCTTGCAGATCTCTACCGGATGCATGCTAATCCCCCGGAATAGGGCAAACTCACCTATCGTTGCAGTTACAAGGGCACTGCTGCTCTTGAGTCCAAATCCAGCCGGAATGGATGATTCTATGGTGATTTCTATACCATCAGACACATTTCCAAAGGCTTCCATAAGTATTCTTGCGGGAATGGTTTCCCCTAATGATGCTGTGCTCTGATTCTGGATCCTGACGGACATTGGGAGCCTTATTCCCACCGCACAGCCAAAGCCAGTGGGAATTGCGTTCAAGAATGATATTGCCCCATTAGTCATCATTTATGTACGCCTTCTCTGGTATCCTGTATTTTTTCCAGTTTTCATCTATGATCGTTCTATCCTTAGAATCAAGCTTGCGAGGAAGAAATCCCCCTTTAATCATGTGATCCACGATCACAACTGCAGCAATTGCTTCCATCACTGGAACTGCTCTGATTACAATCGCAGGATCATGCCTTCCAATGATCCTTATCTCCCTTGGTTCATTGCTCCTGATGTCTACTGTCTGGTGAGGCCTGTCAATCGAACTGGTTGGCTTGAAGCCGGCGTTGAAGTATATAATATCTCCAGTTGAAATGCCACCAAGCACGCCACCGTGAAGGTTACGGCTCCACGAAAATCTTCCGCCATGATAATTTATAGAATCCATAACCTCGGAACCACTGCTTCTGCTCAGCAATATGCCCTGGCCCATTTCAAAGAATACTGATCCTGGCGTGCTCATAACGGCCCTGGCAAGATCGGCCTTCAGCTTAGAGAATACGGGATCGCCCAACCCTGGGGGGCATCCGTGGACCATTACCCTAACCGTTCCGCCCAGGCTATCCTTATTTTTGATCGCTGAAACAAGCATTTTCTCAACGGTCTGCTCGTATGAATCTTCGGGTGTCCTATAGGGCCTTCTCCTTGATTCGAAACATCGATCGAAGGAATCTGCTTGAAATTCCTCTGTACCGAGAGACCCGAGACATGCTGCCACACGGATTCCGGCCAAGCATAACAATTTCTTAGCAACTGCTCCAGCGGAAACCCAATTCACTGTTTCCCTGGCACTGGATCTGCCGCCTCCCCTGTAATCCCAATTTTCCAGCCCATACTTCATGATGTAAGGAAGGTCCGCGTGGCCGGGCCTCGGCGAAAACCTGATTTGTTCATAGGGTTCTGATCTCACATCCACATTGTTGACAGTTATTGCAATTGGGGCACCTGTCGTCCTCCCATCAAAAATGCCTGATTCAATTCTAGCTAGATCAGTTTCCATCCTAGCACTTGTCAGCCTCCTTCCCGGCCTCCTCAACGCCAGCTCCTGGTTGATATCATCCTGGCTGATTGCTAGACCCGATGGAACACCATCAATGACAACTCCCATCATTGATCCATGGCTCTCGCCAAAAGTCGTGATCCTGAAAGCTTCGCCAAGGGAGTTAGATGACATTTTGAAAAACCTCAAGCCCATAGAGAAAAGACAAGTTTGCCTCGGTCCATATTTCATGAGAAAATATGGCCTGAAGTATCAGGATCTTCCTGCCTTCTATGCCTCTTATGCCCATTTTCCTGGCCTTAAGAATGAGCGGGGATTCTGCATGATAAACATAATCAATATAGGAATCGAAACTGAGATTCCTTATTACAGATCCAAGAAATGGGAAGCCATCAGGGGGAACAGCGTTTATAACAATATCGAAGTGACTATCATTATTACGGTCAAATGGTGAAATAGAAATTCCAAAAAACCTGCTCATCTCAGCTAACCTGTCCTTGGATCTTGCAGCCACAGTGATTCTGCTGACGCCAAGATCCAAAAGAGCGCCAACAGCTGCTCTCGCAACCCCTCCGGAACCGATGAGAAGTGCGTCACTCATGCGCTGATCCCCGGACTCGAGAAGAAACCTTGTTGAAAGGTAATCTGTGTTGAAACCCTCAATCTGATCCCCTACCATGATTGTATTGACTGCTCCTGTCTTCTTGGCAGAGCTGTCATGGAGTTCTACCGATCTAAATGCCTCCTCCTTGAAGGGAATGGTAACATTCAGGCCGTTAAATTCCTTTATCGCACCATGCCCCGGAAAAGTGGCCACGTCCAAAAGATCGTAGGTGCATGGCACACCGCTGTATCTGGACAGGATGCGGTGTATCTGCGGTGAAATTGAATGTTGTATGTTATTTCCAACCAGACCTAATTTCAACATAGCTGAATGCCTCCTCAAATATTTCCCTGCGTATTTCCATAACTTCAGTCATTCCAATATCCCTTACAACCGGCAACCTTATCATGGAGCCCTTTACTTTCTTGTCATTTCTCAGGGCACTCCATTCCATATCAAATTCAATATCAAAGGACTCTGGCACAAACTCACCCACAATTTTTCTGATTCTCTCTGAGGTTCCTGGCACTGTAAAACCAAGATGCTCCGTTATCGCAGATTCTATGACCATTCCAGCAGATATTGCGAAACCATGGGGAATAGCTAAATCTAGGGATGATTCGATCATATGGCCTACTGTATGGCCAAAATTCAGAACCTCCCTTATCCCAATTGTTTCGTGTTCATCTCTCTTCACGATGCCAACCTTCGCATGCACGCATCTTTCTATGACATGCATGGTGGCATTGCTTTCTCTGGCCTTTATCCCATCTTTCTGATAGTTCATGTATTCCAAAAGAGCAGGGTCCAGAGACACCCCATATTTTATGACTTCCCCAAGGCCCGATCTGTACTGCAATTCAGGAAGTGATCGCAAGAATGGAGTATGGATGAACACAGTGTCAGGATGTTTGAAAGTACCGATCATATTCTTTTTTCCGCCAAAATCAATGCCATTCTTGCCACCTATGGCGGCATCCACCATCCCGAGAAGGGTTGTTGGAATTAAAATGAGAGACATGCCACGTTTATATAAAGATGCGGTGAATCCCGCAAGATCGGTTAGGGAGCCACCCCCAACTGCAACAATGACGTCTGACCTGGAAAATTCATTTTCAAGCATCAATTTTACAATATCTTCAAACACCCGGATCTGTTTGCACCCCTCTCCGTCTGGGACTTCCATGGTATGGAGATCAGCAGCAGAATCAATGTGGACCGCTTCCAACAGCTTCTTGGTGCCTCCTTGAAAAAGCAGAAGGCATTTTCTGCCGCCAATCAGGAATGGCAATTCTTCTAAATCAAATGAAAGCCCCATGATGGATGATGCAAATTCTATTTTCTCCATATTCCCCTCCCCAGTGCGGCAGACAATTTTTCAATTCTCTCAACCGTTTGCCTGAACTGTTCTGGGGTAAGCTGCTGGGAACTGTCGCTCTTTGCATTTCTTGGATCTGGATGCACTTCTATTTCGAGCATATCTGCTCCAGCGGCCACAGCAGCAAGTGCAATTGATTCGACCAGGTTGCTGTCTCCAGCGGGATGGCTAGGGTCGGCAGCTACCGGGAGGTGGGAGATAAGCTTAGTCCTTACCAAAGACCCGGCGTCGAAGGCAAATCTCACTGAATTTTCGAAGGTTTTGATCCCCCTGTAGCAAAGAACTACATTTTCATTTCCTTCCGAGAGGATGTACTCAGAAGAGTTCAGCCACTCATTCACTGTATTGCCCATTCCATTTTTGAGCAACACCGGCTTGCCAGAAACTCCCACTTCGTGCAAAAGGGAGAAATTCTGCGCATTCCTTGAGCCTATCTGTATGAAATCGATCATGTTGCTGCAGTGCCTCAGGGTATCCCCATCCATTATTTCAGTGACAATTGGCACATCCAGCTTCTCAGCGACACTGTGCATTATCCTTATGCCATCCACACCAAGCCCCTGGAAGGAATAGGGTGAAGTTCTGGGCTTAAATGCACCACCCCTGAGTATGCTTGCGCCCCATCTGACCACCTTTTCAGCTATGTCCGCGAACTGGTCCTCGCTTTCCACAGCACAAGGACCTGCAGCTATAACGATATCCCTTGAACCAATCGGGACACCAGACACATCAATGACAGTATCATCGGGTTTCCAAGCCCTGCTAGACAGTATTGGGAAACCCTCGCCCTTGACTGAAACGGAATGATCAGGCGGAACAACACTGTCTCCCCAGGTCACGTAAACTGTTTTGCCGTAAAGAGAGACCTTTCTGTAGCTTGCTGAGCTTTCGGCCAATGATTCCTTGAACTCAGGTGCCGCTTTATCTTCAAGGACTACTATCATTTTCATCACCATA
>JAVZLI010000104.1:0-4340 GCA_038883835.1 Thermoplasmataceae archaeon | reverse complement strand
TATAAGCATAATGGTGCTCCAGCATAGCTTCTACTTCAATCTCCCCCTTGCAGATTTTTCATTATACAATACACATTGGAATCCCTTTGCGCAGTTACTCTTTGAAAGATTAGAAATTATTTCAAACTTGGTTTGTGAAGATATGGGAAGCCGTGATCCTAATTTCGAATCAGAGACATACAATTGAAGATCGTGGCAAATATAAATTCAATAATGAGCTAAAACATACAGTAACGTAAAAAAAATAACATTTTTATATGGGGTCAAAATACGCTTTACGTGTTGCACGGAGACCCAAATGAGATCTGGAAGAATGTTCCTGTGAAGTCATATTTTGACCTCTCAGGTACAGAAAAGGCAAAGCTGGCCAAACAGCAAAGGCTCGTCTTGATATGGAGCGTTCTTGGATCGTTCAGTTACGCCCTGATCTGGTACTGGCTGCCGGCAACCGATCATTTTATTGCTAGCCAGTATGGTTTCAACTCTTTTCAGATCGGCGTCCTGATATCGGCATTTGGGGGTGCTTTTATCCTCACAAATTTCATGTGGGGGCATCTCAATGACCTTTACTGGCCTTACCGGGTCGTGACGATTGGCTTGATCCTGGCAGGGTTATCGACCTTGCTTTATCCGTTAATCAGCAACTTCAGCGAGATGATAGCCTTGAGAGTTGTCGAGGGAGTATTTAACGGCGCAGCATGGTCCGGGCTAGTAAAAACAATACAGCTATGGTTTCCGATAGAGAAACGGTCAAAAAACCTTGGAATAATGATTGCTGTCTACAGTTGGGCAATATCCGTAGATCTGGCCATTGGCCAGATAGTGTCCGCCTCATATGGTTGGCAAATATGGGCAAGGATCGTTGGAATCATTGGCATTATCGCAGGCGCCTTCACTTATTACGCTGCTAGGCCCTATGGCCCCATGGTTGGGTTGCCACACATCGACTGGGGAGATGTTGCGCCGACAAAGAAGACAGATTTCTTTGCCAGGTCTGCAGCACTGTTCCGCTACAGGTGGATGATCCTTGCAATACTCTCGGGAATAGTGGTGATTGGCGGTGCAAATGTGATATCTGGCTTCTGGTTCTCAGACCTTGTAACGCTCCAGTCCATAAATCCATCGCAAGTAGAGGTGCTGGCAACTGTATGGGGAGTTGCCCAGGGAATCTTGATACTTGTATTCGGGCCTTTAAGCGATAGGATGAAGAAAAGGGTGATATTCGTGAAGATTGGGATGATAGGCGGATTTCTATCGTTCCTCGGCATTGTGATGCTTACAATATTCCATGGGGTGAACGTGGTGGCGGTATGGATCATCACAATTTCCACCGGTATACCATTTCTCATTGCAGGCCCTATCTTTGCCCTCCTTGCTGACAGATATGGCGTTCAACTGGTTGGTATGGCTTCAGGATATTTTGAAGGCTTAGGAACTGGAGGAGGATCATTCATCTTTCCATTGATTGTCGGAGGGCTTTCGTCAGCTTTCAACCCAACAATTGCATGGGGCGCACTTTCTGCAATTGTCTTTGGAATTGCCGTTGCATGGAGCCTACAGAAGGAGTATAGGGTGAACCGTTCACTCGTCGACCCAGAATCCTTGAAGCGCGAAAAGGAAATGAGGGAGAGGGAATTCAACATGATCTGATCTCTATTACTTTGTAAAAGCTAAACTAAAATACCCCTGATATTTTTTAAAAGGCTTGAATGAAATTTATTTCATTACAATAGTGTTATATAGTTTATAATTATTCTTAATTAAGAGTTGATATAATGAAGAATTTGTCATTGCATGAGCGCCTGGTAGATGTTGCCTTAAGCTTTTACTTTCCCCACCAAAGAGCAGTGTCGCCTACAGAGGAGAAAATTGTTTGCCATAACAAAATCACGCGCCATAATTCTATACCAGGAGGTTTCTGAACTATGGCATCAGAATGCCCGGCAACAGGCACACGCAATGCGGCACGGACCCTAAGGGAGTGGTGGCCAGATCGGCTGAATCTCGGAATATTAAGGCAGAACTCCCCGGAATCGAATCCGTACGGGCCTGATTTCAATTATTCAGAAGAATTCGGAAAACTTGACTATTATGGTTTAAAGGGAGACATATCCAGGCTACTTACAGATTCCAAGGGCTGGTGGCCGGCTGATTTCGGAAATTATGGCCCACTCTTCATAAGAATGGCCTGGCACAGCGCTGGTACCTACAGGGTTGGCGATGGCCGTGGTGGTGCTGGATCTGGCCAGCAAAGATTTCCCCCTCTTAACAGTTGGCCTGACAACATAAATCTGGACAAGGCTCGCAGGCTCCTATGGCCTATAAAACAGAAGTATGGACGCAGGATTTCATGGGCTGATCTTATAATTCTAGCTGGAAACGTTGCTCTGGAAAGCATGGGCTTTAAAACCTTAGGATTTGGAGGCGGCAGGATTGACATGTTTGAGCCTGATGAATCTGTTTACTGGGGACCGGAGGGAAAATGGCTTGATGACAGGCGACACAACCAGAGTGGAGGCCTCCAGAATCCCCTTGCGGCTGTAGAGATGGGTCTTATTTATGTAAATCCTGAAGGGCCACATGGCGTCCCTGATCCTTTGGCTGCCGCTAAAGACATTCGCGAAACCTTCGCGCGTATGGCAATGAATGATGAAGAGACAGTTGCTCTTATTGCAGGTGGACATACCTTTGGAAAGACCCATGGTGCAGGGCCGGCATCCTACCTCGGCCCAGAGCCGGAGGCAGCTCCAATTGAACAGCAAGGGCTCGGCTGGAAAAGCAGCTTCAAGACCGGCAAGGGACGTGATACTATCGGTGGGGGCCCTGAGGTAACCTGGACCACAGCGCCAACGAGATGGAATAATGATTTCTTCAAAATTCTCTTTGATTATGATTGGGAACTGACAAAAAGCCCGGCTGGTGCATACCAGTGGGTAGCTAAGGCGATGCCTGGATCTGAAATAATCCCCGATCCCTTTGATGCTGGGAAAAAATATCTCCCATCAATGCTGACCACAGACCTAGCGCTCAGGTTCGATCCTAAATACAAAGAGATATCTCTGGAATTTCGCGATCATCCCGAGAAGTTTTCGAAAGCATTTGCGAGGGCATGGTTCAAGCTCACCCACAGGGATATGGGACCTAAGGCCAGGTACCTTGGCCCAGAGGTGCCATCGGAGGACTTTATCTGGCAAGACCCAGTGCCCGCAAGAGATCATGATCTTGTGGATTCTCGGGATATTGGCGTGCTGAAGGAAAAATTGCTATCAAGCGGTCTCACCACGGAGGAACTTGTCTATACAGCCTGGTCCTCAGCCTCAACATTTCGAGGCAGTGATAAACGCGGTGGAGCCAACGGTGGCAGAATCAGGTTGCTGCCACAGAGAAACTGGGAAGTAAACCATCCAGAAGAACTGAAAAGGATTCTTTCTGTTTTGGAGGGCATTCAAATGGAGTTTAACAGCTCTCACAAAAATAAAAAGGTCTCGCTGGCTGACCTGATTGTGCTTGGTGGTTGCGCAGCTATAGAGAAGGCAGCAGAAGCTGGGGGATACAAGATATCTGTTCCATTTACCCCTGGAAGGATGGATGCATCCCAGGATCAAACTGACATAAAATCCTTCAATGACTTGGAGCCTTTTGCAGATGGATTTAGAAATTACATAAAAGCGCAGGGAGGAGTGCCATCTGAAGAGTACCTTGTGGATAAAGCAAATCTTCTTACACTGTCAGTTCCAGAGATGGCTGTTCTTGTCGGAGGGATGCGTGCCCTAAACGCAAACTTTAAGAAATCGCCCCATGGTGTCCTGACAGATCGTCCAGGAATATTGACGAATGACTTTTTCCTGAACCTTCTCGATAATGAAACTGAATGGAGGCCAATTAATGGTCATGACGGCGTATACGAAGGGTTTGAAAGAATCAGCGGGAAGAGGAGATGGACGGCAACCAGAGTCGACTTGATATTTGGATCACACCCAGAGCTGAGGGCAGTTGCTGAAGTGTATGGCAGCGCTGATTCTGGCGAGAAATTCGTGAGAGATTTCGTTTCTGCCTGGAATAGGGTAATGAATCTTGGCAGATACGATGTCGGCAAGAAGAGTAACCCGGATCATGGAAACTGGGAATGACCCTAATTGCCCTTCATAATATTTTCCTTAACTTCGAAATTATGTGACTTCCTTCACTTTCTTGAAAAATAGGATGCCCAGTTCTGTAAATAATCTTCAAATATTGTTCCAAGATTTAGTCCTGTGGAAACCTTAAGAGAGATTCTCTTAAAGGGTGATAATGTTGAGCTGCAAAGCCCAATTCCTGTGAGCTTGGCAGACGATGTAGCT
>JAVZLI010000103.1:0-4383 GCA_038883835.1 Thermoplasmataceae archaeon | reverse complement strand
CCAAGAGACATGAACTGCTATATAGAAAGTATCTAAGATCAATTGGAATAGAACCAAAGGATCTTATCCAGAGAAAACAGTTGCCCAGCACGAAGGCCTGGCTTGATGGCATGAGAAGGTATTTTTCAGGTGATCACTTCGAGGCTCTCGGAGCTGAATTTGGGCTGGAGAACATGGCTATACCAATGTGGGATAAGCTTCTCTCTGGATTCAAGGCATGGGCTGCAAAACACCCAGAGTTCAGCAAAGCTGATATCAGATACTTTACCTTTCATAGAGAGCTTGAGGAACACCATGAAGAGGCAATGGAGAATGTCCTTGGAACTCATAAGGAAGATCCAGTGGCAAGGGAAAAGTTTCTGAAGGGGGCAAAGGGGATTCTGGATCTTGAGGAAAAGTTCTGGCTAGGCCTCTCGGACAGAATGAACTGATCAACACGTGTGAAATTGACGCAATCTAAGACGGTTTTCCTGATCCGCCACGCCAGGACAGAGTCCAACAAGACAGGCATATGGCGCTGCGGAAAGGGAGACCCTATTTTGCCGGAGGGAAAGGAAGAAATTCTCCGGGCATCACGTACGCTGAAGGATCTAGCCTGCTCAACAATAATGAGCAGCGAGATGGTGAGAGCGGTGCAGACTGCTTCGCTTCTGTCGCTCTACACAGGGATTTCCCTTGGACATGCCATGGGCGAATTCAATGAGCGAGGTTGTGGTGCAATCGATGGGCTTACATATGATGATATTTACAGGAAATATGGTTTTAGGATGGATACAATACTCACAGAAAAACTCGATTCGGTGCCTGGTGCCGAATCGCTCTCCTCCTTCACAGAAAGGGTTATTGGTGGATTAGAAAAGGTTGCAGTATCACCTGTGGAGCGCCCGTGCATAGTTACGCATGGGGGTGTTATGGCACTGATTAAGCGCCTCTATGGGAACGATAGTAATGTAACAAGGTTTCAAAACTGTTCTGTCCTCCCTGTTTTTATCAGGTTGAATGAATCGCATCCTGTGATAGAAGTTGACAGTCTTATTCTGTAAATAAAGTTCGAAAAATTCACCCCACAGACCTGTAATTGCCTTAAGTGAATCAACTGGTTATCCGTAACGATTTGCATCATTTCCTAGGGAACATATTAAATTTCCAGATGGCATCATGAAGTTATGCAGATTGCGAGGGAAGGATCAACAATATTCCTAAAGATGGACGCAGGTGAAAATGTCAGGGATACAATCCTTGATGTCGTAAAGAAGGAAAATATTACCTCAGGCGAGATAACGTGGGGCATAGGAAGGATCAGAAGCCTGGAGGTTGGATACCTTAAGGGAAGGAATTATGAGAAGGTGACTTTCAACGAACTTATGGAGATTGTAAGCTTCCATGGCAGTATAGCTGCCAACGATCCGATCCTCCATATCCACTGTTCCGGAGCAGGATCTGACTACAGGATTTCTGGCGGGCATTTCTTCAATGGTATTGCAGATCCTCTTATGGAGGTGAGCATTCGCATTTTCACATCCATAACCATGGGAAGGGTTGAAAACAAAAAGTCCGGGATAATGGAGCTTAACCTTGTCAGATCATAGAGAGCAAAAGCTTACGCATTTCACCTCGGTCACCACCGACCTTTGATAAGATGTATTCAACATCGCTTTCTGCAATCCCAAAATCAGAAAGCCTCGAAGAAATGCCAAGGGAGAAAATAGTGTTCCTTATGAGGGCTGAAAGGAACTCTGATGCCTTCCTCGGGTCGTCCGTAAAATATCCCAGATGGGCAGCTATCCGCGTTAAACCCGGATAACCCTTCTGCCCGTAATACAGAATAACCTCTGGCAGCGTAATGCAGCTTGTAATGCCATGAGGTATGCCATATTTTGACCCTATTATCCTCCCAATATGATGGCTCAGGCCAAGAGACGAATCTGAAATGTCAAAATAAGAATACCAGGCTGCCAGTTGGCATCTATGCCTCATCTCAACAGTATCCGATCCAAGGGAAGACAAAAGGATTGACAGAGAACGCAAGGCGAAATCCACAGCAATGGTATTTTCGTTATTCAGGATGGATGTTTCAACTGCATGGTCAATGGCCCTTATTCCCGTGGATCTCCAGAGCTTTTGCGGGGTCTCAGCAACAGCTGCAGGATCTAGTATGATATAGGCTGGCACCAGCCTGCTGTCAATGATGCCAGTTTTCTCAAGGGCTAAAGTATATCCGGCACTTGGAGAAAACTCAGCCGCAGACAGTGTTGTCGGTATGGCTATTTGCGGTATATCAATGTCGTAAAAGTATCTAAGCACCTTTCCGGCATCGATCACACTGCCTCCGCCAACAGTAATAATTGAATCGCAACCCTTGTTCCTAAACGTCTCTGTAGCATGCTCGATCTCTTCCATAGGGCTGTGCTGTGTGATCTCGTAAAATTCGTCATAGGGGCCATCAATTTTTCCAGCAAGGAGGCCATAGAATTTCTCCAGGTGGACTGATCTGTTTGTAATGATTAGAGGTTTCCTGCTCTTTATTTCTGAGAGGATGGGTCCTACCTGATCTACGGAGTGGTCCCCGTAGTAGACCCTCCTTATTCCGGGATATGTGAAGTTCAGCGGTACCACGACTTCATATATGATTCATCTTCTACTTCCTTTGCTTCCCTTGTTATCCTAAGAGGTTCATATGCTTCGACCATCACGGCTACCTCATCGGTGTCGGTCTTTCCAATAGCAGCCTCAACTGCGCCTGGTTGCGGCCCATGAATGAGCCCCCTTACATGGAGTGTTAGTGAGCCAGGGGAAATTCCCCTCCTGCTCATGAAATTGCCAGAAGAATAGAAAAGAACCTCATCTGTGTCTACGTTGCTATGGTAGTAGGATATCGGAATGGATCTTGGATGATAATCGAACTTCCGCGGGAGGAATGCCCCAACCATGAACGTTTTTCCAGAAAAAGTCTCATGTACGGGTGGGGGCTGATGAAGCTTTCCCACAATTGGCGCAAAATTTTCTACATTCATCGCAAATGGGAAGAGGTATCCGTCATATCCAACAAGGTCAAAGGGGTTAAGGTCCCTGGCCTCTTCGATGTAGTGTGTCCCATAATCTACAAGAATGGTGTATTTCCCGCTCGAAAGGCGGCCCTCAGTGAATTCTGGCACCCTGATATCCCTGCTGTAGTATGGCGTACCCTCACGCAGTTGGCCGTACACATTAAGATAACGCTTTGGTATGGCTATCATTTCCCTACTCTGAAGGTAGAATAGGAACAGTTCATCATCTGGGTCCATGTAGTAGGTGGTTCCCTTGGGGATATAGATGAAATCTCCCTTGCCCATGGAAATCGTACCGAACTGTGACTCCATTCTTCCTTTTCCGGAATGAACAAAGAACATTTCATCAAAGATAGCGCTCCTGTACAGCGCTTCATGTTTACTTTTAATCCTGCAAACCCCTATGTTCAGTGTAGAATTAAAAAGAAGGGGCGTCCGTGAATTAATGAAATCGCCCTGGTTATGCACCTCGCTTGATTTGATATGGCGATGTATAGTCATATCGTCGCCACTCACCAGCGGGCGCTTCTCAATTCTCCTGACGCTGGCCACCCTTGTAGGCTCTCCGAGATGGTAGAGAAGAGAATAGGGCCCATCAAAACTTTCAAGGCCAAAGAGCTCCTCCCTATACAACCGGTCCCTGTCATCAAACGTATGCCTGAGCTCAGGCACTTTCCCCTTTTTTACATAGAAAACCATAACCTTACACCTATCCTGGCTATACGATCCTGGAATGGAGTTCTCCTAGAGTTGTTGATCCCAGAATTACAGTGTCACCACGCTTCAGCCATTCCCTATGCTCATTTCCCTGTTCGAGGATGCAGCCGCCACCAACAGTTCCACTCATAATGATGTCACCTGGCCTTAATGTTGTGTCAGTGGAAGCCCATGAGATCATGTCCTGGAAAGACCAATAAATCGTCTTGAGGTTATTCCTGGTGAAAAGTTCCCCATTTATTTTTGCCCAGACATCTTCATCTATCTGGCCATCTTTATTCATCCTGCTTTTCAGTTCATCGGCTGTAACTAGAATGCGACCAAAGCTTGTGGCAAAATCCTTTGATTTTGACGGGCCAAGGCCAATCTTGTTCTCCTTCCTCTGCTGATCACGCGCACTCCAGTCATTTGCAAGCATGAATCCGAAAATGTAATTCCAAGCTTCGCTCTTCGGGATGTTTTTTCCCTCCTTAGCTATCACTGCAGCCACCTCTAGCTCAAAATCAAGTTCCTTTGTGAATGACGGGTAAGGGACATCTTGGTCGCTTGCATACAGTGCTGATGTTCCAGAGTAATAATAAGCCGGGAACTCATACCATTCCTTTGGGAATTCAACACC
>JAVZLI010000102.1:0-4400 GCA_038883835.1 Thermoplasmataceae archaeon | reverse complement strand
ACAAGGTTCACGGATGTGATGAATCATCTTATAGTCCGTCCAGAAGTGATGAAGGAAAACCTCCTCAAGGATGACTACGTTATGTCAGAAAGGATTGTGACAGAGCTTTCTCGCAGGGGGTTTGGAAGGCAGGAATCCCATGAGTTTGTGAGAAAGGCTGCCATGGATGGCTACGCCGCAGGAATCAGCCTTAGGGAGAGCATGATTCGAAATGGGATTCTTAAGAAGATTGGGGAGGAAGATCTTGAAGATATTATGAACCCTAGGGAGTTCATAGGCCAGGCTCCAAGAATTTGTGATAAGGTCATTGAGGAATCAAAGCGTGTAAAACTTTCTATTTACGGGGATGATTTCGGTGGATTATAAAATAGAAGAAGCGTCGTTAAAGGATCAGGTCATTTCAATACTTGGAACTGAGGGCAAATCTATAGTTGGGTTGCAGAGAGTGCTCAGTGAACTTGGCATTAGGGAAAACAGGATATTTCTTTCTGGATACCTTAAGGCATTAGTTAACGTGGGGATACTTCAGGAAAAGGAGATGAAGCCTTCCAAGGTCTATTCTGTTAATACCTCAAAATCAAGAGATATCTATGACATAGTTGGCGAGGTCGCGCGATCATCACTGTCTGGGGATCCTGGTGGCATAGCACTGATGTTGCTGAACTTCATTTTCAACAGGCCTATATTCTTTAGGGAAATAGAGCGATGCAACGTAGATCCCCCCTCAAGCTACAGAAAGGTGATGCATCCTAGGAGGATAGATCTCGTAAAGAAACTGAGCAACCTTGGAATTGTAGTCCCACAGAATAACATCCTGGTCGAACCTGAAACACTGGACCATGTGCGCCTTATGAGGATGGTGAGAACCCTTTTGATAAATGGCCTGAACCTGAAGCAATACCTGCTTGATGAGAACGAATTCAGGCAGTCGACTCTGGATTAGTGCTAGTCAAACGGGCTTTATTTATCCTTAGGTACCCGCCTGATCCCAGCCATTTTACCTCGGATTCCTCTATGTCTATTGTCTTGGATTCGTACCCTATGACGATCGATTCATATTCGCCGCCTTCTCCAGCTGGATTTAATCCATACTTCTTTTCCTTATTCTCAATGTATGATATGAAATCTTTATCTATCGGCCTGCCAAGGTCCTCTGGCCCCAGGCCCTCTGCAGAAACGGAAACCACTATTGATCTGATCCCCCTGTTAATTAGTTCCTGCAGAATCTTCACAGGGTTCTTTCTCCACAGTGGAGCAAAGCAGGCCAAACCATTTGCTGTGCATAGTTCTTCAAGCCTCGTTTTCTGGAATTCTGACGCAATTGCCCCTGCTACAATAGCCTGGTAACCTTTGTGCGCAAGTTCAGCGAAGATTCTCTCAACTTCATCCTCTTCAACCATTATGTTGGGGATATCAAGAAGTGCAGAAACTGTTCCTGCAAGCGAAACGTTGGGAAAATGGAACATCATGGAGTACTCCCTGGCTTTTGCAGTTACGCTTAGATCGACATCGAATCCCTGCTCCAGGGCTATTGTACAGGCAAGAAATGAATCCTTACCGCCTGACAGGAGTGCAAAGGTCTTCATATTTTTGGAATCATTATCATTTTATATAGTTATTCAATACGACACTGATACAAATGGCAGTAAACGTGGGAGAAAAAGCTCCTGATTTCAAAGGGATTGATTCCACCCTAAAGGAAAAGAAGCTGTCTGATTACAAGGGCCAGAACGTCGTACTTGCATTTTTCCCAGGTGCTTTCACATCAGTATGCACCAAGGAAATGTGTACGTTCAGGGATTCAATGGCGAATTTCAACAAGCTAAATGCAAAGGTAGTTGGAGTAAGTGTTGATACACCATTTTCCCTGGCTGAATTTGCCAAGGTGAACAAGCTCAATTTTGATTTGGTAAGCGACGCTAACAATGAGATATCCAAGAAATACGATGTTCTTTATGATAGTTTTTTGAAAATACCCGGCCTGCATGCGTCCAAGCGATCTGTTTTTGTGATCGATCGGAATGGCATTGTCAGGTATAAATGGGTTTCTGAAGACCCTGGTGTAGAACCAGACTATAAAGCACTGGAAAGTGAGGTTGCAAAGCTTCACTGACCTCCCAAAACTCTTTTTTTACAGTTCAGCATATCTTCATAATGAATAAGGATCTGGCCAGAAAAATCATAGCGATTGCTGCTTCCCAGAAAAAAAGCTCAAACGGGCTTTCCCTTCAGGATTTTGTTGCAGCACTTTCCTTTAAACGGTCACTCCTTGACCCAGAGACGGTAAAGGAATTTACGCAGCAAGCCCTGAATGAAGGGCTTCTTGTTGCCAGGGGCGAATTGTTCTTTCCCAATTTCAGCACATCTGGTGTAGTCGTTCCGCTTGATTTCTCAGTAACAAAGGAAGAATTGTTCTCAAATGCGAGTGACAGGCCTCTAGTTGACAGAATGCTTGATGCTGTCTCGGCATCTGGAAAGCTCACAAAGAAGGAGGCCATTATGAGGGCTCGAGAACTTCTCTCGTCCATGAATTACATAAATTTTGAAATCGCGTTGCTGTCTATACTCTCAGAGGAATGCATAGAACACGGGCAATTTGTCCAGGAACTCAAGAAGGAACTGCTAGCAAAGGCACAATAGTTGCGAGATATCAATCTGCCTTGGATCGCTGTGCTATCTTTATTGCCATGTCGACGTCATTCAGTTCCATTGCGATATCCGAAGCAAGATCGTACATGAAATCCAGGCTGGTTTTGAATTCCTTCTTTTCCCTCTTTGATTTAATTCCCTGGAGAATCTTGTCGATTAGGTCAAGTGCGCCTATGGCAAGCTTCAATGCCTGTTCCTCGTCTTTCTCACGCTCGATGTTTATTTTGCCTCTCATGGCCTCAAAATAGTTATCCCAGTCCTCTGCCTTCTCAGTCTCCCTTATCACTTCTTCGTAAATTCCCAGGGCATCCTGCTTCCTTCCTTGTGTAAACCTAAGCTCAGCCAGGGCGTTAAGTGATGTAGCCACAAGAAAACCGTCCTTTGCTTCCCGTGCCAGCTCTACAGCATTCAAGAGGTATCTTTCTGCTTCAGGCAGCTTTTTGGCATCTATTTCAATATACCCAAGGTTAAGCAGATCCATTACCTGCATTTCTTTCATGTTAAGGCTGGTATGTATCTGCAGTGATTCTTCCGCAAACTTCCTTGAATTTTCATCATTCTTTGGTTCGAGTCCATTGTAAGCTTGAGATATCCTGTAGCATAGGTCAGCAAGGTTCTCATTCTTGGTTGCGGAAAGCGACTGGTATGCCTTCTGGTATTCCCTTAGCGCGTCCATGTATTTCTCTTTCTGCAGAAGGCTGTCTCCCGTGTTTATGATCTGCTCAATTTCGTCCATCTATTTTCTCTCCAGTTAAATCCTAATGGAATTATTAATTGTTTCTTAGCTTCCCAAGCAGTTCCGTTGCATACGAAATGGAAATCTTCCCTGCCTCTACCATTTTGCGGGCTATTGCGTCAACTTCGTCCCCTTGGGCTCCAGCGGAAATTGCCACAGTTCTCGCATGGAGGCTCATATGGCCACGCTGGATCCCTTCAGATACCAGCGCCCTTAGGGCTGCGAAGTTCTGGGCAAGGCCTACTGAAGCCAGGACCTCGCTGAATTCCTTCGCTGAACTAATGCCGAGGATCTTTCTGAACAGTGCAGCTTTGGGATGTGAATTCGTCGATCCGCCAACGGTCCCCACAGCTAGCGGTATGTCGATTTCTCCAAGAAGATCCCCACTGGGGAGCACCTTGTACCTGGTTAAGGATAGCGACTCTGAAATGTGCGTGAATGTATGGGCATTCGCTTCAACAGCCCTCCAGTCGTTGAGGGTGGCTAAGACAACTGCATCTATGCCATTCATGATGCCCTTGTTGTGTGTTGCTGCTCTGTAGGGATCCACAGAAGCCATCTCGGCTGCCAGAACAACACGGGACGCAACATCCTCGCCGCCGATGGCGTCCTTTGGAAAAACCGCTGAGGCGTGCGCCATCCTGTGAGGAGTGAGGTTGCTCAGTATCCTGAGATTGGTTCTGCACCTGCATCGTTCCTCTATGGCAGATGCTACGGCTTCGCACATCGTATTTACGATGTTTGCGCCCATTGCATCCTTCACATCAACGAGAAGGTGGACCACAATGCTCTTCGCCCTGTCAGATATTCTTCTGATTTGGATATCCTTCGCGCCTCCTTTCAGCCTGGTGAGCGTATTGCTTTTTGAGTTGGCAATGGCCAATATCTCTGGCTTCATGCTTAGGATGGTTTCCTCCACAGATGCCAAGCTCCCGTAGTCATATACTTGAATTTGGCCAATCATTATAGATTCTGTTGCGCTGGCCTTGAACCCGCCGCCAAGCCTCGCGATTCT
>JAVZLI010000101.1:0-4418 GCA_038883835.1 Thermoplasmataceae archaeon | reverse complement strand
ATAAGGCTACTCAATGAATCCATTTCAATGGCGTTCGTAGATTCAGAGGAGTGGCCAAAAATAAAGTCTGCTATTGATAGAGCGGCAGCTGAATCACACAGGAGTGGCAAAAATCAGCTGTTTGTTGGAAAGCCATATAACGCTGCCTGGAAAGTAGAAGAGAAAAAACCCATACTGGATACCGATATCGAAGACAAGATATCAATCCTGAAGGATTCTGACAAAGCCATGGAGTCGGCCGGAGCAGCGGTCAGGATGAACTCCCTCTCCGATAAGGTAATAAAAGCAGAGTTCTTGAATTCTGTCGGTGCAAGAATACGGTCCGAGATTTCACGAATTTTCTATTTTTATCTCGCCGGAGTGCTTGAAAATGGTGAGTTTGAGCAGTCGACACAGGAGTTTGGATCATCCTCTGGCTATGAATACATAGGCTCGCTTAATCTTCCTGAAAGGATTGCTCAAGATGTTCAAAACCTAAAGGAAACGCTTTCAGCCCCGAGAGTTGTTCCAGGCATATTTGACCTTGTTGTGGGGCCAGAAATTTCTGGAATTGTGGCACATGAATCATGCGGCCATCCTACTGAGTATGACAGGATTGCAGGAAGAGAGGGAGCCCAGGCAGGTGAGTCGTTTCTTACAGGAAAGAAATATCCCTTCAAGATTGGATCCGAAGCTGTCAGTGTTATTGATGATCCAACATTTCCAGGCAGTTTTGGATACTATCTTTACGATGACGAAGGTGTTCCAGCCAGAAAGAGGTATCTTTACAAGAAGGGATACACAAATGAGTTCATACTGAACAGGGAAAGCGCTTCATTGCTTAACATAGACTCTAACGGAGGGGGCAGATCTTCTTCGTGGGACATGGAACCACTTGCGAGGATGAGCACCACCTACATAGAACCTGGGAATTATTCATTTGACGAACTTTTTGAAGGTATACGGAAGGGAGTTTATATAAAGAACTTCACCGAATGGAATATAGATGATATCCGGATGAATGAGAAATATGTTGGAAAGGAGGCATACCTGATAGCAAATGGGGAAATTGCAGGAAGGATCAGGAGACCTATAATAGAGACAACCACAATAAAATTTTACAGCTCTGTCGACGCTGTTGGAAATGATCTGCAGTTCAGTGCCGGGATGTGTGGAAAAGGAGATCCGGAGCAGGGGGTTGATGTCTGGATGGGAGGCCCCCACATGAGGCTGAGGGGGGTGTACATTTCATGATAGATCTTCAGGAACTGTTCAGGCTTATTTCTGAAAGTGGGTTTAATGAAATAGCTCTAAACTTGAAAAAAATAAGAACAAAGCAGATTCGGTTCTCCAACAGCACCAAAGACCTCTCCAGCTTTTGGGAAGAGACCCAGGTTGATATTTTTGCGGCCAGCGGGAGGAAATACGTTTCCACTGTTCTAAAGGACATGGAGTCATCAAATTCTGTAATTGAATACATGAGGGATCAAGTGAGGCGGATACCTGAGAGCCAATCCTTCCTTGGAATCAATCCCGAGGCTCAGGCATACAGAATCAATTCCCCTGGGAAGATACCAACAATCGATGAACATGATGCTGCATCAGAAATGATCAAGGCTGCGACGGACAGTGGTGCAGAGAGATCCGCAGGAGTCATTTACAGGCGTGAAGAGGAAGTCGAAGTTCTAACCAATTACAATCATCATTCCTATACTACAGGAGGCTATGAAGCAGTCATCAGATCATTTCGTGGCAGCAGGACCGGCCAGGAGGGAAGGCATTTTGGCCCAAATTCCAGCTTAACTTCTAAGAATTTTACTGACATTGGCTCAGAGTCAGCGCTTCATCTGAAAGATGATATCCCTCAGAGAGATATTGCTCCAGGCACATACGACATCATAATGTCGCCATATGTTTTGGGCAATTTGCTTTCTTATTCCTCCGGTTTCTTCAGCTATTATTCGGTGGAAACAGGTATGAGCTGCTTTTCAGGCAAACTGAACGAAAGGGTGGGATCTGAGTTGCTCAGCCTAAAGGATGACCCTTTGGATGCCAACGGTATTGGGTTCAGGATATTTGATGATGAGGGCACTGCGACACAGCCTAATTACCTTATAAGGGAAGGCGTCCTGAAATCCTATGCCCATTCATATTCGACTGCAAAAAGGGCTGGAGCGAAGACCACCGGCAACGCCGGAATAATCTATCCTGTACCATTCCAGCTTGAGATGGAACAGGGAACAAGGAGCCTCGAAAGCATAATCTCAGAGGTGCGGCACGGCCTGCTCATAAACAACGCCTGGTATACGAGGTTCCAGGACTACAGGAATGGTGTTTTTTCGACTGTCCCCAGGGATGGCGTTTTCATAGTGGAAAACGGAGATCTGGTCGGAGTTGGGTCAGGGATCCGAATAAGTGACTCGATACCACACATTCTGATGTCACTGAAGGAAATTTCCAGGGAAACAAAATATGTTAAATGGTGGGAGGAGATCTTCCCATCAAGATCGCCATACGCATTGGCAGAGGGAATAAATATATCCAGATCATTTTCGTAGCCTAATGCAATTCTCTTTTATTATCGATAATTCAACGTCCTATCCTAGATCATAGACGTCAATGCCAGCGCTTGTATACATGCCTTTGTCGATGATGAACAGCCCCATTTGATCAGTGGATGGGCCTGTTCCCTTCATTAAGCAAAAGAATTTGCTGAATTCTGGCATGATTCAATATAACGCAACACTAAAAAAAGGCAGTGTAGATTTTTTTGGCCTGCAGGTGCAAAGGGGACAGTATTGCGACATTGTGTCCCATCAATGGCACAGGAACCAAGAAACAGACATTTTCAGAAAACAGTAACGCTATATGTGAGAGTGTCTGCACAACAGGGATCACGTGAATTCAAGCGACAAGTAAAAAAATATTTACTTTTTGATTTTTATATAAAGAAAAAATATCAAATTATGGTCATGGAAAAAGCCAATTTTAAAGCACATGGAAAGATGGCAATGGATACTAACAACCAGAGCTTTGACCTTATAATTCTTGGAAGAGGTGCTGCGGCATTTTCTGCCGCAATAAAAGCATCTGAAATGAGCAGCGGCAAAATGAGAATTGCAATGGTTGGTACAGGCCATCTTGGCGGGACATGCGTAAACGTTGGCTGCGTACCATCAAAATATCTTCTTGAGGCGTCTCACATGGTGTTTGAACCACAGCACCCAAGGATGGAAGGCATCTTTGAGGCGGATGTAAAGTTCAATTTCAGCAAGGTGATGGATGGCCTGAGATCCTACGTCAATCGTGCCAGGGATGCGAAATACGTTCAGGTGCTTGACAATTATCCCAACGTACAGCTATTTGTAGGACTTGGGAAATTCATTGACAGCACCACGATTCAGATAACTGGAGGAGATGGAAAGCCAGAAGGCACAATATCTGCTTCCAACATATTGATAGCCACGGGTTCTCGGCCCTCAGTTCCGAGGATAGAGGGGATCGAAAATACTGATTTTCTGACCAGCGATACACTCTGGAACTTGGACAAGCTCCCGGAATCCACTGTCATAATAGGTGGTGGAGCCATTGGCCTGGAGATTGGACAGGCGCTTCTTCACTTTGGCTCCAGGGTCACAATCGTTGAAGCACTCGATTCACTATTGCCGCAGAGTGAACCTGAAATCGGTTATGCACTAAGGAAGAGGCTTGAGGGAGAGGGCATGAAGTTCCTTTTGAAGGCAAGAGTAAGCTCTGCTGGGAAAAATGGGGACAAGAAATTCCTGGAAGTAATAACACACAAGGGCAAGGAGATAATAGAGGCTGAAAAGATAATAGTATCAACTGGAAGAAGGCCAAATACAGAATCACTAAATCTCCAAGCTGCGGGGGTAAAGACTGATCAACAGGGATTGATTTTAACAGATAGGAGAATGAGGACCTCTTCACCCTCAATTTACGCTGCCGGGGATTGCGTGTCAAAGAACCTCTTTCTCGAAACTCTTGCAGCGAGGGAAGCAGTAGTTGCTGTGAGCAACATGTTTGGAGAAGACCTTACAATAGATTACGAATCAACTCCCTGGGCTATATTCACTTTGCCCCAGGTGGCTGGTGTCGGAATGACAGAGAAGGATTTCTCGGCAAGGAATGGATCATGCTTATGCAGGGTATTCTCTCTCAAAAACCTCACAAAGGCAGACATAATTGGAGAAACAGACGGGATCATTAAAATCACTGTTGATCCCAAAGACCATAGAATCGTAGGCATGCACATGTTTGCACCAAACGCCACTGACATCATTACAGAGGGAGCTTATGCAATCAAGAACGGCTATACCATCGAAGATGTTATAGCGACAGGCCATATATTTCCGTCATTATCTGAGGGCATTAAACTTGCTGCACAATCGTTCATCAGGGATGTCTCAAAGATGGCATGC
>JAVZLI010000100.1:0-4432 GCA_038883835.1 Thermoplasmataceae archaeon | reverse complement strand
GGAAGACAGGGAACGCATAGTTTCGGTTCTGAGGAAATACTATGATATAGCCGAGGTCAAATGGGACTTGCAGTCCGTCACTGTGAAAGTCCCAGACTTCCGGATTGCAGGTGAGGAAGTCTTTATTAGGGCTTCCGAAGAACTTGAGAGGTTGGGCTTCATTTCATTCACAAATAGGGGTGTGGAAGACGAGATCATAGTGACAGAGGCCCGACAAGCAGGTGAAAATAAAATTATCAAAATTTTACTCCTTTTCCTTACGATAGGTGCAATATCATACTATGGATACATCTATCAGACAGAATACTCGGGCGATGGAAGCATACTTTACAACATAGGCGCATCGCTTATATTTTACGTCGTTCCTTTATGCCTAATTCTTGCGTCAAGGGAGGCAGGCAAATATGTGGCTCTCAAAAGAAATGGGATGAATTACTACCTGCCGATTCTCATTCCAAATCCCTTGGGGATTGGCACAATGGGTATTATCAACTCTCCAAATCATCCATTCAGGACAAGGAAAAGCATGATTGAGGCCGGGTCTTATTCCATTCTTTTTGGCCTTATCATCTCAGTCATATTTTATGTAATAGGTTCAGCCTATACGTTGAATTTCCCTCCACACAGCCCCACGATTAATTCTCCTATTGCTAGGGTTGGATCCCCTCTGCTGATGTCTCTTTTCATTAACAGGATCATTCCGTCAACGGGTTTGCTCGATACCCTTGCCTTCGCTGGCTGGTCTGGCATAGTAGTAACAGCCTTTAACGCCTTTCCGTTGGGTTTCCTAGACGGTGGCCTGATATCATCTGCCCTGCTCGGTAAAAATTCAATCTATGTCTCATATATTTCCATCATTGCTGTTGTTGCTCTTGGTATTCTTTATCCCCCGTGGCTAATACTGGCAGTCTTCGTCCTTTTGGTTGGCCTGAAGGGCCCGCAGTCACTGGACAACCTTACCCCGGTGGGAATAAACGGGAAGGTCATCAGCGCAATAATTTTTTCAATTCTCATCCTTGGTATGGCCCCTGTCCCATTTCACAACAGCATCAACCAATTTAGCGTAAGCCCTTCAGACCAATATTTCGTTCTATTTGGCGATTCCAAAAACATATCTCTTCACCTCAATGTAAATGACACAGGCCAGTCATCCATCGTGCCTGCTTTCTCAGTTTCTCCTAGTGTATCCCTTACGGTGGAGGGTTCCAGCGTTACCATTGCACCGGGGAATAATTACACGTATAACCTTGTTATTGAGCCACGTAACCTTAAGTATGGGTTAAGCGCCTTCAACCTTACGGTGTTTTCAGGATCATATTATCGAACCGTTCTGATTCAGGCTCTTTACATCAATCTGACGGAGGCAGTCACCTTCAATGGAGGGTCCCCCTACTTCACCCACATCGCAAGTGATGGGACAGCCAATATTTCCCTCGCATCTGATATTGCGGACAACCTCTCCCTCGTTTCAGTAGGCAATAATAATTTTTACCTGATGATGTCCAATGAGTCATTGAAACTCCATTACACGCAGGAGTTTTCATACATACTTGGGGGGACAAATATTGACGTAAAGCC
Organism: Thermoplasmataceae archaeon; assembly: GCA_038883835.1. Taxonomy (GTDB): domain Archaea; phylum Thermoplasmatota; class Thermoplasmata; order Thermoplasmatales; family Thermoplasmataceae; genus UBA447. Next base: position 2,854 of record JAVZLI010000100.1, on the reverse strand, counting down.
AGGAACAACCGTTACTCTGAACCTTTTCACGCCTGTAAACTTCACCAAATGGTACATTGCTGCCTTTGATTCTAACTACAGCGGGACGGTGGCCGTTATTGAGCCATGAAGGCGCCGTAGTCGCATTTCTCATAAATCCAATAGCAGGATGTGGTCTGAAGTACAACCTCAAGGGATCTGATGATCTAAATGTGGAACAATGCCACGACTCCTACTCTGTGAGGCTTGCATTGCTCTTCCTTGGCATGCCAATTGTGCACCCGGATCTTTACCTTGTTTCTGAAGGTTTAATGGGCGGCAGTGTTATGAAACGTGCTGGGATCGGGAATTTTAAAGTTGTTTACTCCCCTGGCACCAAAACAACGGCTCTTGATACGATAAACTTCGCAAGAATATCTGAAGATCTGGGCGCTGATCTGCTGGTTTGTTTCGGCGGTGATGGCACTCTCCGCAATCTCTGTGACGCACGGATACACATTCCTGTTCTCGCAGTTCCAGCTGGCACTAAAATGTTTAGCGCCGCCTTTTCTGTTAATCTGGATGATGCCATGGCCAGGTTCAATGGATTTGTCGAATCCGGGTTTATGAAAACAGCTGAAGCTGGAGTTGTCGACCTGGACGAGAAAGCCTACTCTGAAGGCCGTCTCATCATAAGGCCGTACTGCACGCTTACTGTCTTGGCGGGGCAGGCACCGGAGACCCAGAGCAAGGCAGAGTACCCGCCTGAAGGAAGCCTGGATGCAGCCCAGTATATAGTGGATACGATGGAACCTGGTGTAAACTACCTAATAGGCCCAGGCAGCAGTTGCAAGAACATACTTAGGCTGCTCGGCATTAAAGGCTCCATAATGGGCTTTGACCTCATTAGGGATGGAATGGTAATCAAAAGTGATCTTAGTTCCAGCGAGATCAGGGAGGTAGCTGACAACGGAGCGGTCAGGATAATTTTGTCCCCAACGGGCGATCAGGGTTTTCTATTGGGGCGAGGCAACAGGCAGCTTGAGCCCATTTCCATTAAGAAAATTGGCTTCCAGAACATAATAATAATAAGCAGCAGAGAGAAAATTTCCCGTTTGAGCAGGCTTTATTGCGATTTCCAGGGCGAATCAGTAGATCATCCTGATTTTGTGAAAGTTCTCCTGGGGTATGGAAACTGGAAAATAATAAGGCTTCAATGCTGATTTTCCCCGAAAATAATGACCTAACAAATGCCATACAGAGGATTTATGAAGATCTATTTATTGGATTCCTATCATTGAGAAATTTATAATTAGTGAGACGGATTATAGGTGCGTTGGAAAGGCAAGAGAAAGAAACAAGACCAATATCCGATCTCTCAAAATACATCAAGCGATCTCCACACTGGGCCTACCTGTTTTCCATAGTGCTTGTGCTGGTAGGCATATACTATTTCCTCCTGAAGAATTTCTATGTTGTTCTTGTCGGAGTCTTGGGGGCTTTCATAATCCTGATTGGCCTTGATTACGCATTTTCAAGGCTAACCAACACACATTTTCCAATGCGCAGGATAATATTCCTGGATTTTGTATCTTTCCTAGTAACAACGGTATTTTTCATAGCAATTTACTTTGCAAGGGTCTTCAGTTCGGTTGAAATTATGCTGATGGTCTCCATATCATCAGCAACTCTCCTAAGGGTGCTCATTTTCTACACATATTACTCTGACAGCCCGGCCAAATTTATTGTCCCTTCACTGAATTACACCTATGGAGCCGTATTTTCCCTTACAGTGACATTTCGGGAATGGATTTTCATAATTCCATTCTTCATATCTTCCATAATATATATAGCAGGAGGAATAGTGTTTGTAAAGAGCTCCACTCGCGAATTCAACAGGCAATACGGAATTAGCGCAACCAAGATAATCCAGATGTTTCTGAATTACGGGAATAATTCTGATGGGAACGGAGTTGGAGAAGAATTTTTCAAGAAGATTTACAGGCATGTTGTCAGAGTTCCAGTCAAGGTTCTTGATGTCGTCAGGCTTGATGGTGGGAGAATGGTTACCATGGTGTTTCCGTATGTGCATCCCGGGCCATTCGGATCACTTGGTTCCAGCGATCTTCCCATAAGGCTGCAGCGCCATCTCTCCGACATTGGCGCAGATCTCATGGTATTTCACACAACAACTACAAACAGCAACAACTGCGCTGGAGAAGAGGACATTGCAGCAATTTCAAATGGAGTCAGGGCAGCGCTTAAGTCTCTGAATTATGAGGACACCATTTCAAGATTTAAGAAGATCAGTGTCGGAAAATACGTGATCGGCATGCAGAAGTTCGGAAGCTCTGCGGTTGGATCAATAATACCAGAGAAAGAACCGTTCGATGACGTCGTTTTGAAGGAAGGCTTAAAGCTGATGCACCATGTCGAGAGGTTTGGGATAAAACATTTTGCAGTTATAGATGCCCAGAACAACTTTGTTGAAAAGAACAGGGCGCTTGATAATTGTGCTGGAATGGACAAGGCATTTGTCAGGGAGCTTAAACGGCTCGAATCAAAGCATCCGGCATTGATGGGGTATTACCGGATATATGAACCCGTTCCAGGGCTTGGAGCAATGGGCATTCAGGCCATAGTGACTCAAGCAGGGGACAAATTCCAGGCGATTGTACTTACTGACTCAAACAACGTAACCCTGGAGGTAATGGAGCGTTCAAGGGAAGCTGTTGCAAATATTGTCAACGGATTGGAAATATATACCACAGATAACCACGTCGTGAATGCAAGCAATCTTGATGTGAATCCCCTCGGACAGAGCGGTGATGTCAACCATATAGTCAGCCTAATTGCGAGATGTGTTGAAATGGCTAAGAAATCCACCGTACCTGTA
>JAVZLI010000099.1:0-4439 GCA_038883835.1 Thermoplasmataceae archaeon | reverse complement strand
GCTGAAGAATATGATTGTGAGAAAGGTCATGGGCGTGACACCGCCACAGCTTGATCCGTCATCGCCCATTTCAACGATATACCCTCTGCTAAAATTTTACAATGCGGTTCTTATAGTGGAGAGCGGCGAACTGAAAGGAATAATTACAAAGGCGGATATACTGAAGGCTGTAGAGGAATATGCCTGATGCTCTGTTCTACATAGTGATGGCCTTTGTGCTCTTCATTCCCGCTTTCGTTGCAAATCCATTGGCAGTTATAACAGGCGGGCATTTTCCCATGGATTTTGGAAAAAATTTTGTTGACAGAAGGCGCATTCTGGGAGATGGGAAAACATGGACAGGCTACCTAGGAGGATCGCTTCTTGGCATGCTGTCTGGCGCTGTTTTAGCTGTCATATTTCATTTTATTGCTGTTGTTCCGGATAATGGCTATGGAAATTCGATCTCACAGGTGGCAATCACCCTGGCGGCCATGTCATTTGGATCTCTCTCGGGTGACGTGGCCGGCTCGTTTATAAAAAGGCGTATTAACATACCAAGAGGGGGTAAGGGGTCACTTCTCGACATGTGGCCATTTGTTCTGGTATCGTTTCTCTTTCTGTTTTTATTTTCGAGATCGTTCTTCATGGAATATTACGGGAACATCATTGGTGCAGTTACTATACTTGTTGTGACCCCACCTCTCCACCGGGCTGTAAATGTGATTGGGTTCAAGATGAAGAAGAAGGATGTGCCATGGTAGATGTTATAAAGCTTGTGATAGCCGTTCGCAGGGATCTTGATCTTGGAAAAGGCAAGATTGCCGCACAGGCAGCTCATGCGGCTGTTTCCTGCGCGCTTAGGGCCCAGAAGGAAGATAAACGCACATTCAGGGAGTGGCTGGATCAGGGGCAGAAGAAGATAGTGGTGAGAGTTGACAATGAAAAGGATCTCCTGGACCTGATGGGAAAAGCAAGACTGAAGGGCCTCATATGTGAAGCCGTTTATGATGCGGGGCACACACAGGTGGATCCTGGAACACTAACCTGCATAGGGATAGGCCCAGCCAGCGAGAGTGCCTTGGATGAACTGACGGGCGAATACTCCCTGCTGTGATTTGTTGTCAGATCCTCTCAAGAGCCTGCGAAATGTCCTCTATCAGATCATTGGAATCCTCTATCCCGCATGAGAACCTGACAAGTTCATCCCTAATCCCAAGTGCCTCCCTGATATCCTTGCCCAATGATCTGTGGCTCGTCTCTATGGGCAAGGTGACAAGGCTCTCAACGCCACCAAGGCTTGAGGCAACAACTGGTATCTTCAGCGCTCTCATAAATGACCTTGCAGCTTCGACCCCACCTGAAACTTCAAAAGAGACCATACCGCCTGTGCCCCTGAGATTTTTTGCTGCAATTGTATGGTAGGGAGATTTTTCAAGGCCCGGATGGTAAACAGCCCGTATCTTTTTGTTTTTCTCAAGGTACCGTGCGACACTCAAGGAGTTTTCATTATGCCTCTCCATCCTTATGCCCAGAGTTTTCATGCCTCTCATTACAAGATAACTCTGGAACGGATCAGGGCTAGATCCAAGAACTCTCCTGGTTTCCTGAATCTTTTCAAAGAAATCTTTGGAATTCATAGCGGCGAGGCCGAAAATAGTATCACTATGGCCTGCAATATATTTGGTGGCGCTGTGCACAACGATGTCAGCTCCGATGTCAAGCGGATTCTGGTTGTATGGCGATGCGAATGTCGCGTCCACGACGAGTGGCACACCCTTGTCTGCAGTTACGCGTGATGCTTTCCGGATGTCGGAAACCTTCAGGGTAGGGTTTATTATGGACTCTGTGTAAACAAGATCGTAGCCGGTTGGGTCAAAATCGCATGAGTTGAATTGGTCCAGGGTAATGAATGTAACCTGGATGCCCATGGACGGAAGCACGTTGCTGAAAAATCCATAGGTCTGGCCGTATAATTCTGCAACAGACATGATCCTCTTGTGAGACTTTGCAAGAGAAAGCACTGTTGAGGAGATCGCGCCCATTCCAGACGAGAATGCAAGTGAATTTTCGGCATTCTCTAGCGAAGCATATTTATTCTCCAGTGCCTGTGTTGTCGGATTGTTCCAACGTGTGTATATGAATGGCTCCCCGCGGATCCTATCCAACATGGCACCAGGCTCTGGGTTCGGGTACATGAATGTTGAGGCTTGGAAGATTGGTGTAACGACCGTCCCCATCTTCTTATCTCTAAGCTCGCCTGACTGAACAGCCTTTGTATTGAAGCCACTCATTTTTAGAAATGCTCATTGTTGTAATAAAGCAGATGGTATCAGGCGACTGGATTCAAGTCCTTCTGTGGTGGCTTCCCAAGCACCATTATCAAGCCAGATGAAACAATACCTGTAATAAGGATAGGCAACCATACCAGGACCGGGTTGTATGACAGGTACTGAATCAGTGCCGTGCCTATTACCGGAGCAACAGGCGTGACGAAACCGCTCAGGATCTGAAACGCCCCAAAATATTCGCCCCTTCTTTCCTCTGGGGCTACCTTGCTTACAAGGCCGTAAATAACAGGAGAAATTGTATTTTCGCCTATTGTGAGGACCACAACATCAAGTATGAGAAAAATTGGGTTTACTGAAAACGCGAGGGCAAAGAATCCGATTGCGTACATCATAACGCCGATGGATATTCTCGTACGATCCCTGAGATGGAGGAAGATATAATTGACCGGCACCTGCAGGAAGACCACAACAAGGCCATTCACCGCGTAGAGTATGCCTATAAACCTGTTTGTCAGGTGATCAACCCCTGACCAGAACAGAGTCAGCGTGGTACCCCACTGGCCAGTCACCAGAAAAGACGCTGATATAAGTGTTGAAATAAGAATAAAATAACTGTCTCCTGATGGAAAATGAAACATGCTCCCTTTCATAGGCTGTGAAAAGTATCTCGTGTCCCTGATGTATCTGATATAAAAATACCACTCAAGAAGGGTCAGAAAGGCTGGAACAAGGAAAATAAGAGCGAAATTGAAGTATGCAAGATATCCTCCCATGGCCGGCCCAGCCGAGAATCCAATGTTTCCAAATATTCTGACGATGCTGAATGCATCATTCCTGCTTGATTCTTTTGTGCTGTCAGTCACGATAACGTTGTCAAGAATTCCCTGGATGCTGGTGAAGGGCTCTATAAGCACAAATGCGATTATGACAATGGCCAGAGATAGATCAAAGAATGATGATGCGGCGAGCACAAAGAGCAGGGCTGATATAATTGGCGGCAACACCTTTCCAACCTTGCGGCGGCCAATCCTATCAATCAGGTTTCCACCGTAGAGTGAGAATGGCAGTGAAATAATGGCTGTTGCAAAGAACAGAAGGCCAACATATGAATACGGAAGCCCACGTATCTGCGTGAGATAAACAGGCACAAATATCCATGCCTGTGATCTGCCCAATATCCTGAGAAGTTGGGCAGCGGATATGGCCCTTACTGAGTCGTTCTTTAAAAGTTCAAATCCCCTGATTCTTGGAAAAATGTGCACAAAATATCTTGGTGGAGTATTGTGTGGAATGTTTTGATTCTTTCCTTTTTCGTAAAAAGTTCAATAGTCAGCTTGAGTATCACTCAAAGTGTTCGTTGCAATAGAGGGGATAGACGGAAGCGGCAAAACTTTCCTGGCATCCGGGCTTGCAAGGGCAATTGCAGATCTGGGGCATAGCGTTTACCTGACCCGGGAACCAACTCAAAGGATGAAGAGAGACGCCGCCCTTGAGAGATCAAGGGATCCATTGGATGCCATGAAACTTTTCTTCGATTTCACAATAGATAGGATATCACACCAGAAGGAAATTTTATTGGAAATGTCGAGGAATGAGATCGTGATTTCTGATCGGTACCTTTATTCTTCACTTGCTTACCAGGGGGTTCTCGTTGAAGGCTATTTCAAAAACAAAGGGGAAGCCATGGAGTGGATGGCCTGCATAAACCGTGCAATTAGCGTCCGCCCTGATATAAACATAATTCTTGACATAGAACCAAGGAAAGCCATGGAACGGATCCGCAGGAGAGACCACATGGGCGGCTTCGAGGATGAGGCTTTCCTTCGCAGTGTCAGGGATCGTTATCTTCTAATAAGGAACAGCAAGGACATTGTGATAAATGCTGAAAATCCTCCGGATGCTGTCATAAAGGAGGCGCTTGGTGAAATCAAAAGGATCATGCGGTGGTGACTATAACATCATCATTTGTGACAAGAAGGGTGTGCTCCGCCTGGCTGATAAGCGCGCCCTTGTGCTCCTTTAGAACTGGGAATTGGCTTACCTCCTTTGCCTTCATTACCTGCTTCAGGTACTGGTCACAGGTGGGCATTATTCGGCAGAGCCATCTCTGAGCAAAAGGAACTGTGTTGAATTCTTTGTATATGATGCCGGCTTCCTTGACCTTTGTTC
>JAVZLI010000098.1:0-4470 GCA_038883835.1 Thermoplasmataceae archaeon | reverse complement strand
AGCTCCTCTGCTATCTTCGGGTAATCGGCCGGATCCGAAACTGCAGTAACATAATTGAAATTCTTCGCTGCTGCCCTCAGCAATGAGACGCCACCTATGTCGATGTTCTCTACCATATTTTCAACATTTCCAGTTTCCGCGGCCTTTGAAAAAGGATATAGATTGCATATCACCATATCGAAGAACACCATCCCATCTGGCAACCTCATCCTGGGATCGCTAGAATCCTTCAGCGCAAGGATGCCTGCAAATATTGCCGGATGGAGCGTTTTTACCCTTCCATTGAGAATATCCTGGAAGCCGGTAATTTCAGAAACGTTCCTGCATCTGATCCCATTCTCGGTCAGGAATGAATATGTTCCCTGTGTTGCATAAATTTGGTCAATCTTTGATTCAATCCCCCTGAGGAAAGAGACCAGATCTGTTCGATCAGTAACGCTGGCCAGTATGTTCATTTTTCAGAATATGCCCATTATCAATTTATTAGTTGCCTTTTCAATAGTTTACTGGTATTACTCTCAGTTATATTTAGCTAGGGCTGGTAATTTAATCTTTGAGCTTCAAAAGATTTATTTTAATATTTAAATCCTACCCTGAGAGGCATACGATGGAAAGAAACATTGTAGTAGAAGGAATCACACAAACACCTACAGCGAAAAGAGAAGTCGAGATAGTCGAAAGAAAAGGTATTGGACATCCTGACAGCGTGTCGGATGGAATTGCCGAATCAGTTAGCCGTGCGTTGAGCAAATACTACATCAAGGAATATGGGAGGATACTTCACCATAACACCGACCAGGTTGAAGTGGTTGGGGGCCAGTCTGCACCACGCTTTGGCGGTGGCAAGGTTCTGGAGCCGACATATATACTCCTTAGCGGCAGGGCAACAACTAAGGTGGGAAATGAACGCATACCATTTAAGTCAATAGCCATTAAGGCTACGCGGGATTTTCTGAAATCAAACTTCTCGCATCTTGATCTGGATGCAGACGTAATGATCGATTGCAGAATTGGCCAGGGTTCTGTAGACTTGGTAGAGCTCTATGATCCAAAGAAACTTAGGGCTAACGACACCTCATTTGGGGTCGGGTACGCACCGTACACCGACACAGAAAAGCTGGTTCTGGCAACTGAGCAATACATTAACGGTCCTGATTTAAAGAAGAAGCTGCCTGCCATTGGCTATGACATCAAGGTTATGGGATTCAGGCAAAATGATACAATAAACCTGACAGTGGCGGCTGCGTACGTCGACAAGTACGTTAGAGATGACCCGGAGTACTTCTCCATCAAGGAAGAGTTGAGGGAGCTCATCAGGAAGAACGCGGAGAACATAACTGACAAACCCGTGAAGGTATTCATTAACACAGCCGACGAGGAGGATGGAAAGGGCACAGGGCACTATTTAACCGTGACCGGGCTTTCCATGGAGAATGGAGATGATGGGTCTGTGGGAAGGGGGAACAGAGTCACCGGCCTTATTACTCCTTACAGGCCAATGAGCATGGAGGCTGCTGCTGGGAAGAACCCTGTTACCCATGTTGGCAAGCTCTATAATGTATTTTCCCTGCGCCTAGCACAGGATATTGTCAAGGAACATGGTGGAGACGTAGAGGAGGTTCATGTAAGGACTGTTTCACAGATTGGAAGGAGGATCGACGACCCCCATGTTGTCAGCATCCAGATGATGTATGCTGATAACGTGAACCACTCCAAGGTTGGCAGCAATGTTAGAGGAATAGCCTACAACCACCTTGAAAAATAAGCGAACTCACAAACCTATTTGTGGAAGGGAAGGTGATGGTGTTCTAGATCACCTTCCACATACTAAAAGCATCTGAAGAATCGCTATAATAAGCTGTCATCCTTGCTGTTATTATGAAACCCAGCTTTTTGTAAAAAGATATTGCCCTCTCATTATCTGTCCTGACCTCAAGCCGAACGCTTATGATGTTCTCCTTGAGGCAAAGTTGTATGAATTCTTCAATCAGGGTCCTGCCGATTCCCATGCCGCGATAGTTCTCGTCAACTGCCAGCAAAAGTACCCTGGCCTCCTCTGAATTTACCTTTGAACCTACAATGAAGCCGACTACGCGATTCCGGAGAACATAGACCCTGAATGCCTCAGGCCAACCCCTATGTAGATCCAGCATCAGGCCATTGGAATAGTATTCAGTAAACGATGACTCTGCTATGTTCATAACTTCATTCAGGTCTTTCTTGGTAAACTCCCTTGTGTAACCCAGATCGATGTTATTCAGAGCCATCTTTATGGTTTGAATTTATTGATGACATTTTATCTTTTCGGAATTGTAATGCTGCTTCTCTTCAGCTGCTGCTGAGTGAGCTTTTTATGCGCCTTATTTCCCTGTTGTATGCTTCCGCAATCTCACTGAGGCCAATTGTTCCAGCAATTACGCCCCCATTTGCCCTGTCGATCACTACTAATTTGCCGATGGGGGATTTCACAAGGAGATCCAGCGCATCATGTATATTCATATTCTTGTCTATTACCGGGAAATCCTTGGACATCACGTCCTTTACCCGTATCTGGGACCAGTCTGCACCCTGCATGAAGTTCTCAAGGGAGATAATTCCAAGGGGCATCCTGTTCATTTCAACAACGACTGTCTTCGTCTTGCTATTTTTGAGTTCCTCGTATGCTTCCTGGAGGGTCATATCTGGAGTGGCCTTCGGGTAATCTGTCTTTATTGCATCTGCGACCTTTACCTGATCCATCACTGGCTTCATATATTCAAGCGAATGCGCAGGAGATTGAGACCTATCCCTCACCTGGGCACTATATATTGAATATTTGGTCCCGGAGACAAAGTAGGAGATAGTGGTGGCCAGCATCAATGGAAGGAACAGGCCATATCCTCCGGTCATCTCAGTGCCCATTATTAGAACCGATATTGGAGCTTTGGATATCCCTCCAAAAAACGAAATCATAGAAACTATAGTGACCTCTACTATGTTGAGCGCTGGGAAGAATGGGTGAATTACCACCCATATGGATGCACCAAGGAACGCGCCTATTCCAAGCCCAGGAGCAAAAACTCCGCCCGATCCTCCGCTTGATATTGTGAACGATGTTGCGATTATTTTCATAAAGAAAAGGGCTACAAGTATCCATAGTGGAAGTAGGGAGAGATTCTGGAAGAAAATCAGCTGAACCCATCCGTATCCGAGGCCCAGAACCTGCGGGAATTCTATTCCTATTAGGCCCGTAACCAATGCTCCGATCGCCGGCTTGAAGTATCTTGAGACATGTATCCTCAGAAAAAGCCTGTGTACCCCATAGAATATCTTAACATATAAAATCCCTCCAAGCCCTGCAAGAAGCCCCACAAGAATATAGACCAGGAGTGAGGCTGGGTGAAGGAAACCTATGAAGATTGACGAAGGGATTGTGAAAAGGGGCCTGTAAGAAAAAACGTAGCCGAATATGGAATACCCAACCACTGAAGCTATTATGGATGGGATCAGGGCCTCCACCTCAAAATCCTGCCTATAAAGTATTTCTGTACTGAGAAGAGCGCCTCCCAATGGGGCCATGAATATACTCCCAATGCCCGCACCAATCCCGGCAGCCATTGCTATTCTTCTGTCACGATCTGACATTTTGAACAGATCGCCTATATAAGATCCAAAGCCGGCTGCAATCTGCGCTGTAGGACCCTCTCTCCCCGCACTTCCGCCTGAACCTATGGTCACAGCGGAGGCCACCATCTTCACAAGTGGAATACGTCTTCTTATCTTTCCATTTCCAAAATGGAACGCTCTTATAGCTGCATCTGTACCATGGCCCTCAGCCTCTGGGGCAAACCGGTAAACTATGAATCCTGATATCAAGCCTCCAAGAACTGTTGATACAGGAATCAGAAGCCTCTTGTATGATCCGAGGGTGTAACCAGGGAAACCACCGGAAATCCCGCTCGCAGGAGGTACGAAACCTGTGATGCCTGTCAGAAAAAATAAGGTAGCGTACCTTATTGCAAAATAAAGCGCCAAAGATCCAAATCCTGCAACTATCCCTATCAATACGCCAACTATGAGCCATTTTGATACGTTGCCCTTCCTGACAGTGTAAGTTAGTGCATCAATAAATCTGGCCGCCCTGATCCCCATTGTCAAAGTGTTATCGTTGATCTTAGATTAAACGTTCCTCTTTTCAACAGGATGGGCAAAGGTGGCACTGCTGGTGCGCTGATTTACATTCCTGAAAAATTCCAGCGAATCAGCAACCAGGTCTCTTGATAGTTTCAAATCAGGGATATATTTCCTGAAGTACCCTGCTCTCCTATCCAAGATGGCAACTACGCCTGTATCTGTTTCGCTTCTCAGCAAGCGGCCAATGGTCTGCCGGAGTTTTGTCACTACTGGGAATGTGACTGAGTATTCCCAGCCGTTGTGATAGTGATGATCGAAATAAGAATAAAGGGCCTTCTGCCTCGCATCTGGCTTTGG
>JAVZLI010000097.1:0-4508 GCA_038883835.1 Thermoplasmataceae archaeon | reverse complement strand
CAATATTCTGCCGGATTATATTCCTTACACGATCCATCATCCAGAGCACTGATCAGATGAATATGCATAACATTTGTGCGATTCCATATTGTCCGGAAATGAAAGCCATTTGGATCAGACCCGTGAGGCTAATTTTGCCTTTCAGATCCTGCGGAAATCATCTTTAGGCCGATTGAAGAACATGTTTGCAGCAACAAAATTTCTCTACGTTTTTTATAAATTCTGCTAAATTCCTGATGGCCACCTCAAATTTAAATAACTCTTAAAAATATCGGAAAGTCCGTGGAATGGCGTTTCCACTCAAAAAAGTCAGCGCAAGCTGAATGATAACGCCTACAACATAGTGGAAGCGTCATGCATGGACACAACACTGCTCGCTGAGTCTCTGACACAGTACTTCTTTGTAATACTCTCCGCTCCGCTTTACGCAGGAATCATCGCAAGGCTAAAGGCAATGGTTGAGTCAAGAAAGGGGCCAAGCATTTTCCAGCCCTATTATGATCTCCTGAAGCTATTCCGTAAGGAGACCATAATTCCACAGACCTCTGGCGTGTTCTTTTTGTATGTCCCATACGTGAGTTTTGGAATATATTCACTGATTGCGCTTATAATTCCAGTTCTTATACCAGTGCCTATTTATTTTACTGCCTCGGCCGATTTTTTAGGAGGCGCCATTCTGTTTTCACTGGCGGCCTTTTTGAAAACTATCGCTGCAATAAATTCGGGCAGCAATTACGTTGCCCTAGGCGTCTCAAGATCAATGTCATTCAACTTCCTTTCTGAAGGCACCCTCATAACTGTTTTCATAGCAGTTTCACTTCTCACTGCCACAAACAATCCGTATGTCACCAATGCCTACCTTGTAAAGAATCCTTTGGAAAATCTTTCCCTTGCTCACATGTTCTCAACACTGGCGTTCTTCATGCTTTTCTTTTACGAAACAGGCAAGATACCACTGGAGAGCTCTGGTCTCCAGGAACTTGGAATGATTGAAGAAGGGATCAACTACGAATACAGTGGAAAGCTGCTTGCACTGAATAAATGGACTTCCTATATAAAGCAGTACTTGCTTGGATCTGTTCTGCTTAACGTATTTCTTGTGCCCTGGGGTCTGTACTCCGGGTACCCATACTTTTTGATAGATATACCTGTAATGCTGGCTAAATGGATAATCCTCATCGTAATTGTGGTCGCTGTTGAGACAACCCTTGCGAAGCTAAGGCTTTTCAGGGTAATGGACTACCTGGCAACAGCCTTCACTTTTTCCATTCTTTTCCTGATATTTTCTGAGGTGATACCATGAACCCTTCAGTTACGCTGGTTTATCTCATATCAGGCTTGATTGCCGTTTCCGCATTTTATGTGCAAGGTCAGGAATTCATTGTATCCATGATCAGAGGTCAGTCAATTCAGTCAATATTGATCGCCATAGTCGCATTCATAATTGGTTGGAGCGAGAATTCCTATGAATTCTACATTCTAGGCGTGCTCATCATAGTCCTAAGGGCATTCCTGGTTAACTATTTTCTCCAGAAGAGAATACCCAGGCAGAAGGTATACATCTTCGAGCCCAATGTCAATCTCTCCTATCTTTTTCTTGTCGATCTCGTTTTCATTGTAATATCTGTTTTTATAATCTATTCCCTCGCATTTTCTGGCATCACGCTAAGATCCTTCCTTGGGAGCTCAGGTGGGTCTTCGGTTCTCGTATTTCCACTGGCCCTGTTTTTCCAGGGCCTTTTCCTCATAGCGTCCAGGCGCACCACTTTCACCCAGATCATAGGTTACGTCGTGGAGGAAAACTCCCTCGTCCTCTTCGCAATGTTTCTGCTTCCCATACCGATAATAATAGAGGCCAGTGTATTTCTGGACGTTCTAGCCCTGGTTGTCATATCCTCAATTGTTGTTCTAGAAAAGCTTACGCATGAAGCAGTGGAGGATCTGAAAGGATGATAGCTGAAGATGTGCTTGCATCGCTGATCATAATAGTTCCGGGGCTTTCTGTCCTCCTCCTGAACAGAAATGTAAAAGCCGCCTCAGTTGGAGGAGCTGCCCTTGATCTCGTTCTAACAACAGCCATGTATTTCCTCAGGCCGGAGGTTGGATTCTTTTTCATCCAAAATTCAACCCTCGTTTTCATTTACATGGTTGAAGCCGTGTACCTGCTCTCATCAATTTATTCGTTGAGTTATCTGGACCATGTTGAAAATTGGGGAATAAGCGAGCGTTGGTATTTCATACTCCTTGGGCTCTTCACAACTTCAATGATCTTTTCCTTGGAGGTCAACAACTATGGCCTTATGTGGGTAGGTGTGGAGGCCACAACCATAAGCTCGGCACTCCTTCTTATCACTGAAAAAAGTGAGACCTCCCTGGAAGCTGCATGGAGATACATCGTTATAGTTTCAGCAGGTGTAACATTCGCCTTTATTTCTATAATCCTCATTTATTATGATCTTGGCACACTTTCTGTTTCGGTTGCCATATCCTCAGGAGTACATTCAAAGATAATGAGCCTTGCAATATCTATTGCTCTCATAGGCTTCGGCACAAAGGTTGGGGTCTTTCCTGTTCACACCTGGCTGCCGGATGCACATAGCGAAGCCCCATCCCCGGTGAGTGCAATGTTTTCGGGAGTGCTACTTCCAACGGCTCTCTACGTCCTCTACAGGGTGTATGAAATAGAACCACTTCAGGACCTCTATGTCTGGTTTGCTGTAATATCTATAGCGGCAGCATCAATTTTCATTGGCTACCAGGCACGTTACAAGAGAATGTTTGCCTATTCCACAATGGAAAACATGAATCTTGCGCTGCTCGGTTTTGCAGCTGGGGGAACCTTGGGAGTATTGGGAGCACTAATCCTTCTTGCCTCCCACAGTTTTGGAAAGGCAGGTGCCTTCTATTCGTCCGGCGCAATTCTAAGATTTACAGGCAAGAAGGGGATAGATGAAATCACAGACCTGGGGACGTCGCTGCCATATACATCCACGTCCCTGCTTATGTCTTCACTAGCAGTTACCGGTGCACCTCCGTTCGGCACCTTTTTTGGGGAATTTCTGATTTTATCTCAGGTATTCTCCCTTCACATGTACGCTCAGTTCATTATTGTGCTTGTTTTTCTAGTTGCTGCGTTCATATCAATGAATTACAGCGTAACCGGTATGGTATTTGGCGGGTCTTCCCAGAACAAGGAAAAGGAGAAACTTATGCCTGCTGTCTCCCTGATATCCGCTTCCATTGCTCTTCTGATTGGAATTCTGTATCTGGTGGTGTACATTGAAGGACTATAAATTCGGCCCTCCCCATGGAAGGTTTATCGGAAATACCGAGAATTTTTCCGTGTATGAGGATACAATTGCTGGAGAGATCCTGAACATTCCTGAACCGAAATTTGCTGGGCTCCCGGGTGAATTTATTTTTAATTACGGACCTGCGGCCGGTGGGCTGATGGAGTCGGTTGCCCTGGACTTTCTGACACCTGGCGAATTAATAAAGGACGTAAAGGTGGACATAAGCCCAAAGAGAAGGACCCTCAGTATCGAAGGGCGAAATCTATCGGACGCCCTGCTTGTAGTGGAGAGGATAAATGGGTTTCATGCAGCCTCTCATTCCATAGCCTACGAAATGGCTGTTGAGGATGCACTCGATCTTGAAGTTCCAGAGGGCGTCCTTTATTCAAGAATTCTTATGCTTGAGCTTGAGAGAATAAGGAGTAACTTGCTCGTTGTCAAGCGCGTTTGCGATCCTGCTGGTTTTGGCGTTCCACTGAATCAGATAGCCTATCTTATTGAAAAAGTAAGCAGAATCATTTCAAGATCCACCGGGCACAGGTATTTCTTCTCATCCACATCAATTGGCGGCTGCAACATCAAAACCGATGGGGTTCGGAATGCGGTGATAGAGATTGCTGCTGAATTCAAGAAAATCTTGGAAAACCTGCTAGAATCAAAGATCTTTCTGAACAGGCTCCAAAACAATGGGAAGGTAGGTGACGGCTACCTCATAGGCCCTGCAGCGAGATCTGCAGGTATAGGCATTGATGCGAGGAAGGACAGCAAGGGGTTGCCATATTCGGAGCTTGGCTTCAAGCCTGTCCTGTTTGATGAACCGGACGCCTTTGGAAGGTTCTATGTCAGGGGCCAAGAGATTCTTGAATCTGCTGATCTTGTGCTGAATGTCATTGACAGGTGCAAGAACTCAACTATTAAGGTGACGGAAAATTTATCAGGGGAAGGTGCTGCCAGAATAGAGAGCCCCCAGGGAGACCTGTTCTATTACGTTAAGATTAATGAAGGAGTGGTAGATGATTTGCAGATTTCATCACCATCTCTCCTGAATCTTAACGCCTTCCAAAGGTCCATGAAAGGCAACATTTTCACGGATTACCACTTCAACTGGGAAAGTTTTGGCATTTGGATTTCAGAACTTGCGGTGGTGATAAGATGAGCAATCTATGGTTTCTTGAGGGAATAAAAAAAGGAATCAAGACTGAATCTTTCCCGAAA
>JAVZLI010000096.1:0-4553 GCA_038883835.1 Thermoplasmataceae archaeon | reverse complement strand
CTGGATCAGTATTTCTACGTTGAGAGACCCAAGGATCAGGTAGAAAGAAAGCTCATGGAAAGCCTTGAAGTGAAGCATAGGAGAAATCTCATGGGGTTGTCAAAGTTCTTCAACAGCATAGGGATCAAAAGCACCATTGTGGGTAGGGATGATTTGCTGATGCGCCTGATGATAGAGTACGAGTACGCAAGAAATATGAACCTGGGGACCTGATATGGAGAAAACAGCCCGCTATGTTATAAACGTGTCAGTAATGCTTCCTGCCATCGTCCTGCTGTCATACATAGCTGGTGAGATGATTAGGGTGGTTGCCATTGCTCCCTTTGTCATTCTCTGCTCGCTTCCAGTTGTAAAGCGGATCCTTCCCAAGCAGTATGGTTCAAATTTTTATGGTGTTGTCATCATAGTAATCCTTCTTCTCCTCCTGCTTGCCATAGCAGTGCAGGTCCGCCTGATGCAGATACCAGCCTTCTTCGGCTTTCTCCTCGTGCCTCTGACTGAGACTACTTTCCTGACGCTCGGATTTGCCTGGACAGTAGGGATCATAATAGAGGGGCTGCTTAGCCCAAATATCAGGCGTACGCTTTCATATCTGCTTGTCTCAATGCTGCCGTTGCTTGACCAGGTATATGTTGTATACCTCATGAATGAGTTTGGTTATAACTACACACAGGCGCTGACAGAAGCCTATTTTCAGCAAGCAGCATCATTTCTGCTTCTTGTATTTGCGGGAAGCACCAATGCTGATGGCTACAACTTTCCTCCACCCCTCTCCACTATAAACATACCTTTGAATGTGGCTGTTCTGATTACCCTTATACTTGCAGTTCTTGGTTTTGTTGTTTATTTCATTCTTGAATCAGAAAAACACACGAGATCCGAAGCAATCTCACAACTTGCATTTTCCTTGTTCCTCGGTGCCCTATTGGCACTCGTAACCTTCGTATTTATAGAGATTGCCCAGGGAGTTAGCCTTGATCTTCTGGTGTCAGCCATAGCTGTTGTAGGCGCCCTGATTGCAATAAGGCGCACATCGCCGGAAAGACATGAAAAAAGGCGCAAAAGAAAAGCGACTTTTAATAAAATTCCTCACAATCCACAAAGGTGAGCACGACTCTCCTTAAAGGGCCTCTAATTGTGACTCAGAATGCCAATAGGCAGATATTTCGAGGAAACCTGCTGTATGAAGACGGAGTTGTGAAGTATGTAGGGCCAGATTCACCGGAGGCAGACGAAGTTATTGACTTCAGCGGAAAAATGATCTGTCCAGGGTTTATAAATACGCATACACACGTTGCGATGACACATTTACGCGGACTCCTGGATGACATTCCACTCTCTGATTTCCTTGCCAGAACATCAGAACTTGACTCCCAGAGGACTTCAAAGGGAATCTACAACTCAGCCCTTCTTGGCGCATTCGAGATGGCTTCATCCGGTGTTACAACCTTCCTCGATCTGTATTATTCAGAGGATGTAATAGCGGAGGCAACTTCAAAGGTTGGCATACGCGGGTATCTCGCATGGGCCACTCTTGACGATGATAAGACTACACAAAAGGGGTCTCCAATAATAAATGCACGTGGCTTTCTCAATAACACGAAGAGAACCGACCTTGTTAACCCGTGTGTAGGCGTCCAGGGGGTTTATGCTGCCTCCGATGACGTTTATATGAGTGCGAAGGAACTTGCTGACAAATACGGGACCCTCATCCACACGCATCTTGCGGAGACCAGGGAGGAGGTTTACGCATTCAAGAAAGAGAGAGGGGTCAGGCCGGCAGAGCACCTTCACAGAATCGGAGTTACAGGAAGAAACTTCGTAGCTGCCCACGGGGTATGGCTCACAAAGAACGAGGTACGTATGCTCGCCAGTGATTCATCGTCAATATCATGGAACCCTGCCAGCAATGCAAAACTTGGCGTGGGTGGTGTGGC
Source organism: Thermoplasmataceae archaeon (assembly GCA_038883835.1). Lineage (GTDB taxonomy): Archaea > Thermoplasmatota > Thermoplasmata > Thermoplasmatales > Thermoplasmataceae > UBA447. The sequence continues at coordinate 2,616 of JAVZLI010000096.1, read as the reverse complement.
ACAGGTGCCGGAAATGATGGGTATGGGGCTAAATGTTACGTTGGGGTCAGACAGTGCAGGAAGCAACAATTCCCAGGACGTAACTTCCGGCATGAAGCTTGGTTCCCTCATGCTTAAGAATGAGCGTTGGGACCCATCAGTCTTGAAGGCACAGCATCTTCTTGATATGGCTACAGTCAACGGTGCCAAGGCCCTCATGAACGATGCTATCGGATCACTTGAAATAGGGAAATCAGCAGATATTGTTGCCTTTGACATCAACTCACCATACATCTTTCCCGTCACTGCGAAAACCGCGGTCCAGTCAATAGTGTACGGAAACAGCATTGGCGCCATCTCAGACGTTATCTGCCGGGGAAAATTTGTTAAAAGAAATGGCAAGCTTGCCGGTTTCGATCCGGAATACTTCCAAGGATGTGAGTTCGTATGAGTTTTATTCACGCTTTGTAATAGAAAATATATAAAGATAGGTGTGATAGGGGGCAGAACAACATGAGCTGGCAAGAAGCCGAAGTACGAGAACTTAAGGTGGGAAGATATATGCTGATTGATGATGCACCCTGTAAGATTGTGGAAATAACAATGTCCAAACCTGGCAAGCACGGTGAGGCCAAGGGGCGCATTGTTGCGATCGGGGTGTTTGACAATCAGAAGAGAAGCGTCGTTTACCCAGTCAAGCACAAGGTTAAGGTACCAATCATTGAAAAGAAGAATGCACAGGTATTGTCAGTGCATAATAATGAGGTCCAACTGATGGATTCTGAAACATTTGAAACCTTTGTGGTTCAGGTTTCAGACGAGGAGATCGCCAAGATTAAACCAGGTACGGAGGTATCCTATTGGGAAGCCATGGGAACAAGGAAGATAATGCTTCAGAGCTGAAGAGTTATTTTTCGCTCCGCAAGATTGCAGATGCCACATCTGAATACAGTGACGCCAAATATGTCATTTTTGGCGTCCCCTTCGATAATACCTCAAGCTTCAGGCGAGGCTCCCGCCTGGCTCCGGACGCCATCAGGCTCGCGTATGACAATCTTGAATCCTATGAATTCGCCTACGATGTTGACTTTGCGTCTCTAGGTATGTCTGATCTTGGGAATCTTCAGGTAACTGAGGATGCCGAAGAGGTTGTTGACTACGTGCAGAGCGTAACCAAAATGATACTGGATGATGGCAAAATACCCATAATGCTTGGAGGCGAGCACTCCATCACAACTGGGATCATTAGAAACCTTCCTGATGTTAATCTGGTGATTATAGATGCACACTCAGATTTCAGGTACGAATATTTTGGGAATAAGTTCAATCACGCTTGCGTTACAAGGAGGGCACTCGAGATACTAGGTCCCAACAGGATCACCTCAATAGGAACCCGGTCTGTTTCCTTGGAAGAGATCCGGTCACCAGAGTGGAAAGATGTAACATTTATTCCAGCTAGGGAGGTGAATCGCAAGGGGATTGAATTTGCAATCAGGCAGATTCTTGCGCAGGATCCAGAAAAAATATACCTTTCCATTGACATGGATGGTGTTGATCCTTCCTTTGCACCTGGTGTTGGCACGCCAGAGCCATACGGGTTGAATCATACTGATGTCTGTGATCTGATAGAGGCAATCTCAGGCAGAATGGTGGGCATGGACATAGTGGAAATTACACCGGTGTATGATAACGGCAACACCAGCATGCTCGCAGCGAAATTTATCCAAAATTTTATAGGTGCGAAGGAAACCGTAAGGAGAAAAAAGGAACTATAGACCTAGCTTTCCAGCAAGTTCCTTGCCCTTTGTTACTTCTACCCTGCATGGTGTAGGTAGCTTTATTGCAGCCTTTCTCATGGCGTCTCTAAGTTTCAGAGCCTTGTCTGGAGTTGTTCTGGCCACCATTATAACATCTTCAGCGTAAACCCTGGCAGCTGTCCCAACTGGCCTGCCAAAAGCAGCCCTCATGCCACTGGATATTCTATCAGCCCCAGCTCCAGTGGCCATCTTGTGTTCGCGCAGGACGTGATGGGGATATGGGCGAATTTGGAGAAAATAGCTGTCCTGGCTCGACCCCTCCAGCATTTTCCTGTTGACAGAGACTCTTGCTGCTTCAAGAGCCACATGCCTTATCTGGCAAGACTCTTTGGCAATTAACCTTAGTTCTATTTCGAAATCCCTGTTCTGGTTGCCCTGAATAAAGTTGGTAATTTTGGGATACGGGACACCACCCATGAATTCCTTCCTTGTATATGCAGGCCCTGTGATTTTAGTATACATTCTCGCAGGCTTTGTTACCATCGGTACCGGCACCAAAATTGGTACTGCCTATAAAAAGTAAACGATCTGTGGTTCCAGTAGGGAAAATGCCAATTGCGTTATAGATAGATTTATTACATAAAAGCCAATTAGGTCACATGGGCAAGGGAACACTTTTGGATGTAGCGCACATAACGAGCAGGGGCACCTCCTATCGAATAACCATTCCGAGGAAGGTTGTTGAAAGACTTGGACTTGGCCCAGATGATATAGTCGCATTCTATGACGATGATGGCATCAAGATAAAAAGGCTGGAAAGATAAGATAGCACTCGTATGAGCTCTTTGCTCTGCATGCCATTAGAGGTACAACTTAAAGA
>JAVZLI010000095.1:0-4732 GCA_038883835.1 Thermoplasmataceae archaeon | reverse complement strand
TTGAAGTGCCACATGACACCCCTAAGGATATCCACGTCTTATGAGATTCTAATGAACGCTAAGTTGCAAAAAATTATAGCGTAACAGTGCTTATCTTTCCCGATTAAAGTGGATCCTAACAACGAAGATGCCAGATTTATTATTGATATTGCCAGTAGAATAATCCCAGTCCAGGCTATTTCTCCAGCATCCGGGGGGCAGGGCGAGTCGAAGCGTGCAGACCTGATCTGCAGCATGCTTGAGGAACTTGGTTTTCATAAATACCAGAGATTTGACGTCTTGGACAACTTTGGAATAAAACGGTCAAACGTTGTCTTGAGGCTGGGAAACAATCCCAGGACCTTTTGGCTTGTAGCCCACATTGACACAGTTCCTGTTGGTGACGCGTCGCTGTGGAAACATGACCCATTTAGGGCAACAGTTGAGGATGGGAAGATTTATGGCCGTGGCACCTCAGATAATGGCCAGGCTGTTTTCACCTCTTTCCTTCTTCTAAAACATCTCAAACCTGACGCCCTGAGATATAACCTAGGAATAGCTTTTGTAGCAGACGAGGAAGTTGGAAGCAAATATGGTATCCAGCACCTCCTCGAGCAGAATATATTCAGGAAGGATGATTTGATACTGGTTCCTGATGCTGGGACAGCTGATGGCACTGAAATAGAAGTGGCTGAGAAGAGCATACTTTGGCTGAAGTTCACGGTCAAGGGAAAGCAGTACCACGCAAGCATGCCCATGCTTGCAGTAAACGCTAACAGGGAAGCTATGAAATTCATGATAGCGCTGGATGAAGGTCTCCACAGAACCTTCAACAAGCAGAACCCATTGTTTACTCCTCCAGTATCCACATTTGAACCTACAAAGCATGAAAAGAACGTTGACAATGTAAACACGATTCCGGGAACAGATGTCCAGTACCTTGATTCAAGGATCCTCCCTGAATATGACCTGGATGATGTGGTCAAATACATTGACGGGCAGATTGCCGCTTTTCAGAAAAACAGCAAGGCAACGATTCAATACGAGTATATGCAGAAAGAACAGGCCCCAGAGCCAACCCCAGTTGAATCTGAAATTGTAAAAAAATTGAATGATGCTATTAAGCATGTAAAGGGGAAAGACGCCCACGCAGTTGGAATAGGCGGGGGCACATGTGCGGCGTTCTTCCGTAGAAAAGGAATGAACGCTGCTGTATGGTCAACAACTGTGCCTGAGGTTGCCCACCAGGCAGATGAATATGTTGTTATCGATCATATTCTGGGTGACAGGAAGATATTGGAAAAGATTTTATATGGTTAAGCAGACTCGTCACTCCTAGCCAAATCCCTTAAACGGTTAACCCCGTCTATTTCCTCTATTATGCTTGCAACGGTTGGCGGGACATCCTTTTTCCAATCGCCCCCACTTAGCATCTTTTCCCTTATTCTGGTTCCAGACCATGAATCACGATTTATGAGGGTCATGGAATTGACCGTATACCCCTTCTCAAAAAAAAGCCTCCTTACTAGGGGATTGTTTGTATAAACTCTGTTGAACCTAGGTGTTAGTGACTCCACATGGGCGACCCAGAGAGGGTTTGAGTTCACATCCTCTATAGGAACAAGATAGTATTGAAACACACCTTCATTTTCAAGTGTCGAGGAAATCATTAGATGCCGCTCTCCAGCCGTAAATGGGTCCTTAAGAGTATGTGAATACTGCGCACTGCCTATACCTATTATTACGGAATCAGATTCTTTAAGAATCTGCTTAATAACCTGAAGATGCCCATTGTGAAATGGTTGAAATCTCCCTACGATGAAAGACCTGTTCGAGTTCACGAAGATTCACTTTTCCTTCTTATTAGTTTCATCTTTACCAGCTTGTCGTCCAGTTCCCATACCTTGCCATCAACGTTGGGATCAATGGTCAGGTTTTCGATCAATGCCTCCTTTCTTATCCATTCACCATAGCCATCCATGATCTCTTCCAAACCCTCAAATGGGGCAATGGCTAGATCAACATATTCATCATAGGCCAATGAATTCTCTTTCCTCATGACCTGGATTCTCCGGAGCAGGTCTCTTGCGGCACCCTGAACCAGGAGATCCTTGTTGAGGGCCTTATTTAGAAAGACAGTCAGGCCAAGCCTTGAGTCTGTGGCAAATATATAGCTTTCAAGTGGCTCTTCCCTAACTTCTATCAATGATGGGTCAAGTTCGACGCCTCTTAGCTTGATGGTTTTCGATTGATCTAGACTGTCGAGTATAAGGCTAGACTCTGTCTGTATCATCTCCTGCACGGGCTTCAGCTTTGACTTGAGCAAAGGTGCTGCTCTTTCAATCACCAAATGTGGGGTACGTCTTACAGGCCTTTCCTCTGCACTGATGAACCTGATCTCCTGTGCGTTTAGTTCGGGTGAAATTGCATCCAGAAGTTCATCTGGAAGTTTCACTGATCCATATATCAAAACCTCTGTGACAGGCTGCCTTCCCTTTATGGATGCTTCCTGCCTCAATCTCCTGGTAAGTTCTATTATGGAAATGGCATATTTCACGTATCCCTCTGTTTCCATATCGATCATTGTTCTATCTGGTTGCATCATTCTCTCCAGATGAACGCTCTCCGATTCAGGGTGAAGCTTTGTGAAGAGATAGTCAGCAAAGAATGGTGTCATCGGGGCCATCATTCTCAGTATCCTGTCAAGGGCAAAATAGAGGCAGCCATAGGCTTCGAATTTTGAGGGGTCGTCTGACCAGAATCTCCTTCTGGAAAGCCTAAGGTAAAAATTCGAAGCGTCATCAATAAGATCCCCTAGTGCCCTCAGTGCATCATCCATCCTGTAATTTTCCATTGCTGTAGTGTATGATTCCAGGGTGGAATTTACCCGGGACAGGATCCAGCGATCCAGTATATTCAATGGAGCTTTCATTTCCCCCGGTCTGAAAGAGTCAAGGTTGGCGTTCGATGCGAAAAAAGAATAGATGTTTGAAACCGTTCCTAGAATCTTCCTTGAAATGTCCTTGATCAGCTTCTTGTCTATTGCCTTGGACTTCCAGGGAGACCCTGTCATGAAGAACATTCGCACTGGATCAGGGCCAAACTCGTTTATGAAATCCAGAGCGTAAACTGAATTCCCCTTACTCTTGCTCATTTTTCTTCCATGTTCATCTAGGATGTGGTCTATGGAAAGCACGTTCGCATAGGCGTTTTTCCCAAACAGAAGTGATGATATAACATGCAGAGTATAGAACCATCCCCTCGTCTGGTCGATAGCCTCTGTGATATATGTGATAGGGAGGTCACGATCTGGTGAAAAGCCGTTCTCAAAGGGGTAATGCATGGCAGCGTAGGTTGAGCTCCCAGAATCAAACCAGGTATCAATAACATATGGTTCTCTTGCCATTTCGCTGCCACATTGGGGGCATTTAAATTTTACAGTGTCAATGAATGGCCTGTGAAGATCTGCTGGAACATTTCCGGCGACAGTTGCCAGCTCTTTCCTGGAACCTATAGCTATCGTATGTCCATTTTGACATGACCAGATCGGAAGAGGGGTTCCCCAAAATCTGTTTCTGCTCAGAGCCCAGTCCTTGGCTTCCTGAAGAAAATTGCCAAACCTGCCATCCTTGAGGTGCTCCGGCATCCAGTTCACCTTTTCATTGTTCCTGAGTAGCTCGTTCCTGAATTCGGAAACTTTTATGAACCATCCCAAAAGTGGATAGTAGAGAAGTGGGGTGCCGCATCGGTAGCAGAAGGGGTACGTATGCAATTTTTTCTCGTAATGGAAGAGCTTTCCTTCCTTCTTTAGCTCAGCTATTATTTCTAAATCGGCGTCCTTGAAAAATTTACCGTTAAAGGGAAGCCTCGGATCTGAAAAATGCCCAGACGCGTTTATTGGGTTTATGATTTCAACATTCATTCTTTTGCCAATTTCAAAGTCATCTACTCCAAAGGCAGGGGCAGTATGGACTATTCCAGTGCCTTCGTCCAGATGGACGTGGTTTCCTGTAACGACAACGAGAGAACCACGTGGAGCAGGTATATAGTTCAGAAGCTGTTCATATTTCATTCCTTCAAGGTCCTTTCCGGCAACGGTCTTTAGAACCCTGTAATTGCCGCTGAAAATCTGTCCAGCAAGCGCCTCGGCAACATAATATCTTGTGCCATCATGCTCCGCAAGAATATACGAAAAATCTGGGTTCACGGCCAGAAACTCATTTGATGGGAGTGTCCACGGCGTAGTAGTCCAAGCAAGAAGGAACGTATTCTCTTGTCCAATTACCTTAAATTTGACAAAAACTGATGGATCTTTCACATCTTCATATCCCTGGGAAACTTCATGAGAACTCAGGGAAGTTTCGCATCTGGGGCAGTATGGGACAATTTTATAGTCCTTCACAAGAAGTGACCTTTCATTGAGGGTCTTAAGTGCCCACCATTCACTTTCAATATACTCATTTCTGAGAGTAACGTACGCCTTATCATGATCGATCCAGAATCCTAGCCTGCGGTCTGCTTCCATCCATTCATCTATGTATCTAAAGATGCTTTCCCGGCAATATTCATTGAATTTCTCAATTCCAAAATCCTCAATTTCCTTCTTGGTTTTAAACCCAAAGTGTTTTTCTGCCTCTATCTCAACTGGCAGGCCATGGCAATCCCAACCACCCACCCTTCTCTCAATTCTATGGCCAGTCATGTACTTATATCTGAGAATTACATCCTTCATGGTGCGTGTCATGGAGTGCCC
>JAVZLI010000094.1:0-4746 GCA_038883835.1 Thermoplasmataceae archaeon | reverse complement strand
ACCAGAGAGATACCGGAGTATGAAGTACAGTGATGTAGATATTACCATTATGGAAACAGAAAGGACAAGGACTACTAACAGGAATATGAACGATCTTACAACATGGGCGGAATCCCGATCCTCCTTTATGGTTTTATCAACAATACTGCAACCCTCAAAAATACAATCTAGCCTTATTATAAAAACCTACATGCTAACTTTGTAAAACAGTATTCCTGGAGTTGAATCTGCCATGGCAGATGGAAGGGTCAACTCAGGAGCAGAAGTAGAATCCCCTGTGCTTCAACTTGCCCCTAAATCCCCTCCCTATGGTGACCTTCTCCCGGGCTAAGTCTATGGATTGATATACGAGAGGATGCACCAGAATCTTGCCTTCCTCTGATGCTATTTCTATGTATGAGCCTGTATTAGAATAGTTATCCAAGCGTGCTTCCAGTTCATATCCAATCTGACATGAGTCATCGCTGCATGGACCCTTGGCCTGTCGCAGATCGAGAATTATAAATTCTCCCTTGCCAAGCGGAAAAAGGTCTCTGCCAACAAGGACTTTACCCTTTCCCACAGTGAATGATGCATATTCTGGCGTTTTTCTAACCATTGAGCCCTTCTCATCCAATTATGCTTTGGCAGTAAATCAGTGCGCCGCTAACAATGTGTTAACAATGCTACATTACAGTGATCATTTTGTAAATGTCGATCTTCGAAGTTTAGTGCCTAGCATTTTAATGGCTCTCTTTCTCGGCATTAAATCTCCTTTTTAGATCCTTCTCGCAGTTAGGGCAACATGCATAATAAAGCTCCCCATCCTGCTCAACGGGGATGGGCTTGCCAATGACGATATTGTTACAGTAGTCGCAGTGTATGCTTGTTGATCGCGATAGATTGTCAAATATGGTCCGGCTTCGTGCAACCTCAATCCTCTCTATGTTGATTTCAGGCAATTTGACAAGATCCTCATAATACATGATCAAAAGTTGGCTCCCATCAATCAAGTCAAACTTTTCAAGAATAAGGGAGTTTTGTATGGGCGCTGATCCTTTAACCTGAACAATTGCCAAGTCCCTTTCTTCCTCCTCAAGCAATACAGTAAATCTCTTTAAACGCCCGCTGCTAACAAGGCTTTCAAATATTTTGCTTGCCGTGATTCTGCTTATTCTCAAGCTCCTTGCAAGGTCTGTCAGGCTGGTCCTTGAATTTCTTTTCAGAATGTTTATCATTCTCTGTTCAAGTTCAGGCAACTGTTTTTGCATGTTGCATATATTCATATCAGATAATTAACTATTTGTAAAGATTTTCCTTAACTATAAAACTGTGATACTTCAGCATGGTTAGGGACGTGATTTGTGGAATGAAGGTTAGTGAGGATAGTAAGCTCTTTTCAGATTACAAGGGCAAAAGATACTATTTCTGCAGCGATCACTGCAAAAAAGAATTCGACAGCAACCCACTTAAATACATAAGGTAAGTGATAATTTGCCAACCGACCCGGTTTGCGGCATGTTTGTGCCTGAGGGCACTGACCTGAGGGCAACTGTGGACGGTCAAGAATATTATTTCTGTTCAAAATCATGCTTGAATAAATTCGCCTCTCCAGAATCTGAGAAGAAGAAACTCAGAGCGCGTCTGGTAGTTGGGTGGTCTCTATCCATTCCAATCATTCTCATAAGCTATCTATATGGCCAGATCACATCAGCACCATATTTTCTTAGAGATATTATATTGCTGGCTCTAGCAACACCGGTTCAATTTTACTCTGGGTTTGGTTTTTACCAAGGAGCATACCATGCCCTGAGAAGCCGCTATGGAAATATGGATCTGTTGATAATTATAGGTTCGACAACGGCCTTCATATTCTCTGCATATTCTACATTCATCAGAACCACACAATATGGTGGAAATGTCTACTTCGACGCATCTGCGTTCATTATAACCCTCATACTTACTGGCAGCTATATCGAGGAGAAGACAAAGTTGCGTGCCAACAGGTCTGCCAACAAGCTTCTTTCTTTGATCCCATCAACTTCACATTTGCTGGCCCCAGATGGGAATGCCGTTGACAGAGAGACTGAAAGTTTGGCCCCCGGAGACCTGATACTGGTGAAGCCGGGGGAAAGATTCCCTGTTGATGGCCTTGTAAGGGAAGGAAAAAGTGAAGTGGATGAATCCATGATCACCGGAGAACAGGAGCCAAGAGTCGTATCCTCCGGAGATAAGGTATTCTCCGGCACTCTTAACCTGAATGGCGCCCTGTGTGTAAGCGTTTTAAGGGTAGGCAGAAATAGTACGGTGGGGCAGATCTTTGATCTAATAAGCAAGGCAATTGCAGGCAGATCAAGGGTTCAGCGTTTAGCGGATGTCTTCTCTTCCCTATTCATACCAGTTGTGTTGACTGTGGCTGTTGCATCTAGCATATTCTGGTATTTCTATCTCAGTAGCATAGGTTATCCCCAATCCATTGAAATTGCTATCCTTGCATTTGTTTCAGTTGTTGTGATCTCTTGCCCTTGTGCCATTGGGCTTGCCGGGCCTATTACACTGCTCATAGCCTCCAGCTCGGCAGCTGAGCATGGAACCATAATAAAAAACTCAGGTGCGCTTGACAGGTTATCAAGGACAACAATCGTCATATTTGACAAAACTGGTACGCTGACAGAAGAATTTCCAACTATCGAGGAAATTTTGCCAGCTTCTGGAGTGGACAAAAATTATTTGATGGAACAGGCAGCTTCCGTTGAAGTTAATTCAAACCACCCTATAGCAAAGGCTATAGTGAAGGCTGCGCAAGAAAGTGGGGTTCAAATCCGACAAGCACAAGATATATTGGAAACTCCCGGAGTCGGCATCGCGGGCAAGGTTGACGGAAGAGCTGTTGAAATCCACCGGGCGCGGTCTGAACGAGGTTCAACCATCGCCGTAGAAATTGACCACAGGGAAATAGGGAAAATAACTCTCTCATACGGTATAAGAGGCAACGCCTATGCCGTAGTCAGGGAACTAGCGTCACTCGGGATATTGTCCGCGATGGTTACGGGCGATAGTGAGATTGAAGCATCAAGAGTTGCAGCAGAAATAGGCATCAAGGATGTGCATGCTGGAGCCAGCCCTGCAGAGAAAGCAGATATTGTCCGAAAATACCAGGAGGATGGGCATTTTGTGCTCTTTGTAGGGGACGGCATAAACGATTCCGGAGCTCTCCAGACTGCAGATGTCGGCATCGTAGTTGGATCAGGATCTGACGTAGCAAAGGAATATGGCGACATAGTCTTACTGAACAATGACCTTAGCCTGATCATCTACGCAATAATACTGGGTAAAGCCGCAATTAACAAGATAAAACAGAATATAGCATGGGCTGTAGGGTACAATGCAGTTTTAATACCAGTTGCAGCTGGAATTACAGTGCCGTTGACAGGCCTCTCAATTTTCTCAGTACTTCCAATAATGGCAGCCTTGGCTATGGGTCTTAGTTCATCCTCTGTTGTAAGCAACTCAATGCTGCTGCACCGGAAAATAATTTCCAGGTGGGATCATGAAAGAACCTCAATGATAAATCGGTTGGAATACCAGCCAGGTGAACGTCAGGAGGCCTCTCTTTGAACCTCTTTGTGAAATCGCTTTGAATATTATTAAATCATATGGTTTTTAGCACTAGAGTTAAATTGTTCTTTGCCATAGCAATATGAATTTGGTCGAGAATGGCAGAAAAGCTGGATGCCTATTTGATATTTGATCATCAAGCAGCCAATGACCTGATAAGATCATTACTGAATGCTGGAACAAAGAGGGATCGCTCGAAGCTTTATGAACTGATAAATTCTGTCACACGGCATATATACATAGAGGAGGCGATCCTGTTCCCTGGTCTAATGGACCAAATGCAGGAAGACATAGACTATCTGGAAAGAGAACATGGGAAGATTATTCGACTGTTGTCTCTGATCGGCGATCCCCTTAGAGGCGCAGAGACCCGTGCCAACCTTTTGCAACTGCTGGACATCCTGATAGAGCACAATTCATTTGAGGAGTCTTTCGTCTATGATAGGTTGGAGGGTTTTGATGCCAACATTGTTGATAAAATACGTTCTGCACCAGATGGATGGAAATGCAAATACTGCTAAAGGAAGCAAATGTTGGGCCAGGAAAAACTTTAAGGTGCAGAAACAACTGGTGTTAACTCCTCGGTGCCTTGGATGGAAAGCGGTTTTACACTACTATATTGCGCAAATTCCATGTGGCGCTGCCATAAAAGTGTTCTGTAACCTTTATATCTAAGGCCTGAATATTAAAAAATGGGCTATAGGGATTCTCTTTCCTTTAAGGGATCAAATGCTACCCAACTGCTCAGGGATCAGCACATGGTAACTGTGGAGATGTCTGAGGGTTTTTTGGAGAACAGCCTTGGAATAGCCGAATTCTTAAAGCACGTCGATTATACGGTTAAAGTTCACTTTGTTTTGGAGGACACAATCCTTATACCTGTGTTCAGGCCATATTTGCGCCAATACATGGAATTTGAAGAACCAATAAGAATCATCACAGGAGAGCATGTGTCGGTCAGGAGCGTATACTCCAGTATCAGTAAACCAACCACCTTCGAAGGCGAGGAAAACATCCCTCTCTCCCAGGAAGAGATAATAGGAAAGGGCGGGCAGATTGCAAAAACCATGTTGCAGCATATATACAAGGAAGAAAACGGGCTTTTTGGGCTGATTGAGCAATATCTCCCACAGCCAAAAAAAGACCAGG
>JAVZLI010000093.1:0-4752 GCA_038883835.1 Thermoplasmataceae archaeon | reverse complement strand
CTGACGGCAAGATACTCTCCTTGCCAACCAGCTTTAGTGAATCGGCAATCAGCTGCAGCAGACCAAATTTTCCAACTCTATTTGGCCCTATTCTAAGTTGTAGCCTTGCCATGTACTTTCTGAATATATAAATCATTGCGACCAAAACAACCATGACAAATATAAGCAGAAAGAGTGTTTCGAAAAAGTATGCGAGCACATAGGATGCATAATGGCCCAAGGGCGCGAAAAAATGCTGGAGCCTCAGCAGTATATTCATCTGTCAACCTCCCCGAATACAAGATCTATGGTGCCAGAAATGGCGATCATGTCAGCGATCATTTGATCCTTGGCAAGAACTGGGAGAACTGAAAGGTTCTTGAAGGAAGGGCTCCTAACCCTCACACGGTAAGGTTTCACACCACCGTCACCAACCAGATAAACCCCGAATTCGCCCTTTGAAGATTCCGTTCTGGCGTAAACTTCACCCTCCCCCCTGAGCCTGATCATAAGAGATTTCTTTGCCTTGGGATTGAAATATGGCCCATCAGGGATCTTTTTAATGGCCTGCTTCACAATCTTGGCAGATTGCCTCATTTCTTCGAACCTGACCAGGAACCTCGCAAGATTGTCCTTTTTATATGAAACAGGTATGTCAAAGTTCAGCTTATCATAAACGAGATATGGCTCTGCCTTCCTGACGTCATACTCAACGCCAGAGGCTCTCAGCATTGGCCCAGTGACACCATAATCAATGGCCACTTCTGGCTCCAATATTCCTATGCCCTTGTTCCTTGAGATAAAAATGTCGTTTTTGACAAAGGCATTGAATATGTCATCCAGCTTTTTCGGAAACTGATTCACGAATTCCTCTATCATATATATGATCTTGTCATTGAAATCCTGGTACACACCGCCTATGCTCATGTAGTTGGTTTCCTGCCTTGAACCACAAGCTTCAGTGAATATCCGAAGTATTTTCTCCCTTTCAATAAAGCAATAGAAAAATGGAGTGAGCATGCCCAGATCAAGCCCAAACGCTCCTGCCCATACAAGATGTGAGGCTATCCTATTCAATTCTGCCATTATAACCCTGATCCACTGGGCTCTCTCAGGAGGTGGGATGCCTAACAATTTCTCTGCCGCTTCAAGGTAGCCAACCTCCATGTTCATTGCGCCAACATAGTCCATGCGGTCAAAGTAAATCATCGCATCACAGTAATAGTCCAGTTCACATATCTTCTCGGCATTCCGATGAAGGTATCCAATGATCGGCTCCACTTCCCTGACTATTTCACCTTCAAGTTTTGCCCTTAGCCTTAGAACCCCATGTGTGGATGGATGCTGCGGGCCAAAGTTCAACTCAACCCATTTCGAGTGGTCAGGGGCAGCCTGTGTCGAGTTCACCAGCCATCACCCGGATCGAAGGTGGCATAGTCCTCCCCATCGTCATCCATGTTGATATACTGGACCTTTGAAAGGTCGTAGTTTTTTCTGAGCGGATGACCCACCCAGCTATCTGGAAGGAACATCCTCTTGAGGTTGGGGTGCCCCTCGAATACTATGCCCATCAAATCATACTGCTCTCTCTCATCCCAATTGGCGCTGCTGAAGAGAGAAGTTGCACTTGGGACACGTTCGTCAAAGGTTTCTGTCTTCACAACTATATACTTGTTTTCAGACATATTATGAAGATGGTAGACAACCTCTAGCCTGTCCCTCCTATCAACACCAGTGATTAGTGAGAGGTGATTGTAGCCCTGAGACTTAAGTTCCGAAAGGAGTGGGATCAAGTTCTCCTTCGCAACCTTAAGGATCTTCCTACCGTCCTTTCCCTTTGTCTCCTCAATTATTTCGACCATTGACCATCACCTATCCGTTTCGTTTCTTATCTTTTTCTGGAGGAGCATTATCCCGTAAGTCAGTGCCTCTGGAGTCGGCGGACACCCAGGCACATACACATCAACAGGAACCACCTTGTCCACACCAAGAACTACTGAGTATCCTTGATTGTATGGACCTCCCTGAATAACGCATACACCCATGGCAATAACGTACTTTGGGTAGGGCATTTCATCATAAAGGCGCCTTACCCTGGGTGCCATCTTCTTTGTTACGGTGCCAGCCACGATCATTAAGTCTGACTGCCTAGGGGAATTTCTGAATATTTCACTGCCAAACCTCGATATATCCAGTTCGGAAGCCTGTATGCACATCATTTCTATGGCACAGCAGGCTAATCCAAAGGTTAGTGGCCATAGCGAGTTGCTTCTGCCCCACTCCAGAGCCTTTTCCAGAGTGGTTGTCATAATACCACCTTCACCAGTCTTCATCTTTGCCACCTCATATAACCCTCCTTGAAAGCATAATAAACAACAAAGAGGGGCATCGCTAAGAAGACTATTGTCTCAATGAATGGGATAAACCCAAGCGACATGAAGTCCATTGCCCAAGGGAAAAGTAAAACCATATCAACATCAAATAGGATAAAGAGGAGAATAATCACATAATACTGTACGGTGATGTATCCTCTGTATTCGCCCCTGGAAACTTCCCCGGATTCATATGGTTCAAGGTACCTCCCGTCTTTTACAGGCGGCCCACGCTCGCCAATCAGGTTCTGGAGAACAGAATCCGGTTTAAGGCTAATCTTCTTTCTCCTAGAGAAGCGGTTTTCAGAAATGGCGGGCAGGACAGAAAACAGCCCGATCATGCCGAGAACCAGAAGAACAAGGAGTATCAGCAGAGGGATATACCCATCTAACATTGTCACAGTATCTTTGGAAAATATTTAAGAATTGTTTAGGAACTGCCCAGGCAGTGAAAAAAATTAGGTATCCGCATGCTCTTCAATATCGTTGTAAATCTCAAGGGCTACCCTCGGATCGAAGGTTCTGCCTGTAGCTGACCTGATTGATGGTATAATGTTCGATCTATCTAGTTTTTTCTTGGATGCCAGTTCAATTATGAGAGCCTTCATCTCCTCCCTAGAGAGGGGTTTTATTCTGTCAGACCTTAATATATCATCAACAGTCTTTCCCTCAATAAAATGCATCCTGAAAGCAGCCTCCACTCCAGGCCTGTCCCTAATGGCATGGCCAATGGATTTTACGAATGCGACGATTTCGTCATTTTTCAACTTGCGTCCAGCCTCATGCTCCAGCACAGGAATTACTTGAATCAGAATTCTCGCTGCAAGCCTTGGGTCCTGTATTACATTAGCAATTTCAGTGAAATCATTGAGCAGGCCTTCTAATATTATGGTTTCAGCGTCCTGCGGCGAGATGTTGAAATCCGCAGTTACACGTTTTAAAAGTGACGCTGGATCTGCCGGGACCATGGATTCTGCCTGCTGCAGCATGGCTTCGTCTACAGGTATTACTGGAACATCCGTTTCGGGATACATTCTTTCACCACCGGGAAGTGGGCGAAGAAAGGCGGTGAGGCCTTCTGGAGTAAGAAATCTGGTTTCGGAAAGGTCTCCATTCATTAACTTCTGAAATCTCGAATTGAGCGATTCCTCTACATTCCGCTGCTGGGATGGATTGCATGTTATGATGAGAAAACCATCATCTGGCCCGGCGCCAACCATCCTGGCAACCCTATCCATTTCCTCTGCCGAGATTCCGAATGCAGGCAGTTCGTCGGAATGCACCAGACCCCCGCCGCCAAATGCCCTTACCATTTCGGAAAATTCCTTCCCCAACCTGAATTTTCCATATTTTAGGAACCCTTTGAGGTGAGGTGCCAGAGACGCATAAATGTGGAGCCCTGATGATATGGATCTCTTCAGTACTTTGGAGTTTGTTGCCGAGAATATTTCATCACACTGCTGCATGTGGAATCTGATATCCTCTGACTTACCCCTTAGCCTTGTACGCAGGTCGATAATCCACTCCTGCCTTTCCATTTCGGCAATAATCGCGTTCTTTATATCGGTAAGCTTCTGGACGCCCTTTATTTCAACCCGCCCCATGCCCATTGAGAAATTCACATCCTGCCTGATAGAGTCGGCGCCTCTTCTTACCCATCCAGCATAAATTAGCATTTCACCAATCTTGCTTGCCACCTCGACAGCATGGTCCGGATCCAGAATGTCAGGTTCTGTTGATATTTCAAGCAGCGGAACACCAAGGCGATCAAGACCATAGGTCGCCTGCCCGGTCTCCTCTTCAACTTTTCTGCATGAGTCTTCTTCAAGGCACAGCGTTGATATTCTAACCTTTCCCCTAGAGGTATCCACTGAGCCATTCAGGCCAATTATGGCCGTTCTCTGGAACCCCGAGGTGTTTGAGCCATCAACAACTATCTTCCTCATGTATGAAACATAGGGAAGTATTGTGCACTTCAGGGCCATGGCCGCCGCCACTGCCTCCCTAAGGGCAAGCCCATTAGGGGCATGAGGAGGCTCCTCGTCTGCCTCAACTAGGCACGAATTTGTGCTCATTATATACTGGAAGGTTCTATTCCTAATCCTTTCATAGAGGACAGCCGGATCAGTATATCCCCTTTCGCCGGATACTGTGTGGAGAACCCTTCTAAAAGTGTTTCCCGGAATGTTCTCTCCCTCTGTTGGGCAGGAACAAAAGAGCTTTCTTCCTGAGAGCTGTACGTGTATTTCCAGCCCAATCATTATCTTAGAAGATTTAGTCGTTTTCATATAGGCTCCCTCTCCAGAATCTCGCCCCTCAGATTGCGTACCATCATTTCGTTTAGATTTGACATGTCGTAATTTCCCAGTATATACATCGACTTTACCAAAGCAACCTCAGG
>JAVZLI010000092.1:0-4779 GCA_038883835.1 Thermoplasmataceae archaeon | reverse complement strand
CAGATGCTTGAGCGATCCAAGCAGCCCTAGTGGCTGGCCTTTCTTATTAGGAACTTGCAGGATCCAAGGCCTTCGACCTGCCTGTGCCTGGTTTCAACAGACATGTTTAGAACCTCTTCGAACAGCACTTTTTCAAGCTGGCATGCAAACCCGTTCTTCTCAGCAATCTTGAATATGGGACAATTATATTCTGTTAGTTCCGTTATCCCGTCGTTGATCTTTCTTATTTCAGGGTAATAATTATCATTTCGCCTCAATTTGGCAAGTTCCCTTATCCTGGCATCCCCATCCTTTCCGGCTAGCTTTTTCAAGTAGTCGATTCTGGTATTCTTGAATCGTTCCTTTAGAAAATCATTCAGGATGTCCTCATGCCCTGTGTCGGTCAAGTAGGCAAGTAGCTGTTGAAGCATATAACTGTCAGAATTTGCCAGTTGCGCGGATTCAACATTCTTGATACTGAATTTGTAAAATGGCCTCCCAACATTCCCCTTAATTATCCTTCTCTCAACAGTACCGGCTTCTTCGAGCTGCTCTATCTGCCTTAGGACAGCCATCTTGGATATTCCAATCCGGTCAGAAATTTCGTTGATTGCCATGCTCCCGTTGCGCTTAAGAAGAAGCATAATTTCCTCCTTTGTATTCACCTATTCCCATCTCTTGAAGCTAAATAGTCTTTATAAATAATAAAATTTACATTTTGTTTATTATTTTACAAGTGAACCTTGGCCTGAGAGCGGCTAAATTGAAAATTCCCTGTACAGCTGCTCCTGTATCCTCTTTTCGGTTTCGTCCCTGGGGCTTTTGGACAGGGCTGCATCCACAAACATATCAGGTGAATCCCTGTACTGAGTGAATTTGATGAGCCTGTTCAGGATCCATTCCAACTTAATGGCTGATGAGGGCCGGATATCAAGAGCGTATTCTGTATGCCCAGTATTAATGCTTCTCTTGACCTGCAGATAAGCCAAGGCTAATTGGATCCTTTCGAGTGGTATTTTGAAAAGCCGTGAAAATACCGACCCGTAGAGGTAAAGTTGATGCCAGTATTCTGAATCTTTTCGGCCTGTTTTATAGTCTACTATCAGATAAGCACTCTCGTCACGATTTGCAAAAACCGCGTCCAGGACACCGACAAAGAAAAGGTCATTGCCAAAGCCCTTGAAGATCTCTGAAACAGGTATTGATATTCTGTATTCTGTGAATTTAGGTACCCTCCCATATGAAGAAGAGATTTCGTCAAGCATGGATGCAAAATTCCTTGCAGCAACTGCAAATGGTTCTGGCACCTGGCCCAGGGCCATACGATTTAGCGAAATATCCTGTACTATCGAATGCATCTGGGATCCGTAGGCAGCTGATGCCGAAACGTTTCTGTAACCCATTATTTCATGTTTGATAATTTCTAGTGGGTCATCTATCAGCCTCAGAAATGAAAAACTAATGTCCCTCTTTTCCTTGAGGTAATTGGTTATTTTTTCCGCCAGCCACCTCTCCCTGGAGGCTAGTGTTTTTCTTGCTTCCTCCATTTTTCCGTTGAGAAATAGGGAGTAAGCTTCGTTGTTTACCTGCGCGGTGGGTACAATATTCCTTGCCTGATATGTTACAATTCTGCAGCATTCGCTGTCCAGATAATATTTGTCATTTCTTGGGTCTGTAACCACATAAAGCAGGTCCCTGGCTCTCGTGAATGCCACATAATCCACTCTCAGTGCCTCCTCCCGGATCTCACTCTCAAAGTCTTCTTCAAGCACGGATTGAAGCACTGATTTCGTAATGAGGTCAATGTACGTGAGCTGATCCCTATGGTTCTTTGGCAAATAGATAACGGCGTCAAATTCAAGGCCCTTCGATTTATGCACTGTAAGCAGGTTTACCTTCCCTTCCTCGAGTTCAACTTCCTCCTCAACAAACAACCTGCAGTAATTCACCATATCTTCTGGATCGGTTACAACATGGGTGTCCGCATATTTCTCAATGGACTTCATTATCGCCGTTGCGGCATCAACGTAGTCCTTGCCCAGGGAAACAGAAATCGGTATAACGACCTGATCCATGGCCTTTCTGAAAGTTTCTACTCCTAGGCCGCTGTTTCTGAGCTCCCAGAACAGGCTCTTGCCAGAAGCCGCTTCCAAGGATGCCATATCTTTCGATTCTTTTGAAATTTCAGCTGCTTGCTTAAGTGTCATACCAGAAAATGGGGTAAATAGGGCTGCTATTACGCTTTCCAGATCGCTGGAAAATAAGCCCCTGAGATAATTTAGAATTGAGGAAAGGGCGAACTTGTTGGCAGTTCCCCTTAGCGTGGTTGAGTACTGGACACCATACTCATCCAAAGCTCTAGCTATTTCCGCAAGCTGCCCGTTTGTCCTAGCGATTATGCCTATCTTTTTATATCCATCAACATTTGCAAGATCATAGGCTAATGAGGCAGCGACTGATTCAGGATCTTCAGTCTCAACAATCTTAACCGGCTCTCCATCACCCTTATGGGGGTTTTCGAAATTTTGTAGCTCCGTCTCCAGGTCTTTCTCTTCGCTTGAATTAAGAAGATAGGTTGTTGAAAACTTGATAATGTTGTTTGTGCTGCGCCGGTTCTGTTTTAAATAACTTCTATGAAAATACCTATCCTCAGCGTATTTCCTGAACCATTTTAGCGAGCCTCCCTGAAATCCAAAAATCGACTGTTTCCTGTCCCCCACGAGGAACTTCGTCTTTCCCAATCTGTCAATGACCCTGACCTGAAGCTCGTTCAGATCCTGGAATTCGTCCACAAGGACAAACTTCTTTGGGGTTAGGTTCCTAATTTCCAGAAACTTCAGCAAAATGTCGTTATAATCCATGAGTTTGTTCTTTGCCTTGTAGTCTTCGTAATATCGAAAAGCCTCAAGATAGGCGTCGAATAGGGCCTCCTCTTCCTCCAGGGAAACAGAATTGACACGCGAAGTTGAAAATGAGGCACGGAGTATTTCTCTAGCCCTTTCTGTTGGAATCTGATTAGGTACAACACCAAAACTTTTCAAGTACCTGAATGCATTCTCCATCTTTGGGACAATGCTCCCTGTGAGATATTCCGTCTCATAGCTGAATATTTTGCGATCCTTCAGGAATTTCCAGATAAGGAAACGCAAATCCACTTGGTCTATAATCTTGAAATCATACCCTGAGTCTTCTAGAGCCCTATAAACATGGGAATGTACCGTGCCCACTGGTATCCTCAGAGCCATTAGGCGGAGGCCTGAGTGGTCACTAGAGAGTTTCGTCAGCCTGAGTTTCATTTCCTCAGCAGCCTTGTTAGTAAATGTAGTTAGGATCATATCCTCTGGCGACACGCCTTCATTCAGAAGCTGAATCGAGGCCTCTGCAAGGGCTTGCGTCTTTCCTGTTCCGGGGTTTGCGATGACAATGGTGTTGTCCATTTCGCTCACCTCAGAAATCTATTCCTCTCCTTGCAGGCACTCCAGCTCCATAGGGATGTTTTATTTCTTTAATTTCAGATATAAGCTGGGCTCTGCCGAGTATTTCTTCAGGAATGTTTCTGCCCGTAAATACGAGTTCAACGGAAGCAGGCTTGTTGTCAATAACATCAATGACATCCTCAATTCCAATGAGATTGTAGTAAAGAGCCACATTGATTTCGTCTAGTATTACTACGTCCCAATTTTTCCCATTCAGTTCTTCCTTCATTTTATTGAAGGCGTTGTATACCTTCTTTCTGTAATCCTCCGGAGGGTGGCCTCTTTTGCACACAATCACGTTCTTTACTCTTACAATATCCTCGTCCGGTATGTCACCTTCCCATGCTATGAAGTATGGCATGCCCACGTAGTCTACCCTTAGATTGCTGCCCAGTGCCTTGGATATGCGGTTTTCCCCATATGTCCCAAGCTTCATGAATTGCAGAATATAGACCTTCAACCCCCATCCAACCGCGCGTAAAGCAAGCCCGAAGGCTGCTGTTGTCTTGCCCTTTCCTGTTCCTGTATAGACCTCTACAAGACCTTGAGAAAGACCTGCCATATTATGGCACTTATACGCTGCCACATTATGAAATTATGTTGGCATGATTGCAGACCCATTTTGAAGCGGTTGATTCTGGTATCTGGCCTGCAGCCGGAATTCTCCTGTTTTGCTGAAACGAAAAATAGGGGTTATTCTGACATGCCCCGTCAGGTTGAGCATTACGGCCCTAGGCTATCCATCGTTCCTGGAGTTGTGTCTAAATGGCTTCAGTGCTTCCTTTTCATGCACACAGTGGTGAACGCAATTGACCCTCGCATTTTTTAAATGCGAAGCGAACGCTAGTTAGAACGAAGCGCTTGTATCGGATGATCAAGGGCTTTACAGCATTGGCCTTCGTGGCTGCGGTTGCTTGTAGTTTTGCATTAGAACTCTGCACTGGTATTCTCTATGGTTGGGACAGTTGAAACGCATATTCCGGGATTTACACCAAACAGTGCATGCACATGATCCGGCATAATTTTCCCTTTATTCTCATTTAATTTATACTTTCCTGCGCATCAATTTTTGGCCTCCTCATTTCTTCATCTTTTCAATTAGCATGACCCTTGCGAATACCTTTGGGGCATAACAACGATAACGACGGCTTTAGGCTGATTCGTCCTAGCTATGGCATTCTTTGCTTGCTATTCGATATGAAGATGCCAGACAAAGAGAATTTATATGCAAAATAACTATGTTAGATGTGCAATTCATCTCTTACCTGAAGACATGGGGATTTTTTGCTCATGCTCTGTAAAGGATTATTGGGGTGATCGTGAA
>JAVZLI010000091.1:0-4807 GCA_038883835.1 Thermoplasmataceae archaeon | reverse complement strand
TAGAATGTGCTGAACAGGAATGATAAAATTTCGCCAACGTTCTTTGCTTCGATTAGCCTAGCAAAATCAGAGGGAGATAGAAATTCAGTTTCATGGGCTTTCAGCCTTCCGAAAGCCCCTGCGTAAGTGGGGTCCATAAAATCATTCTCCCAGTTTTTCAAGCACCCGCGAAATCAATTTTTCCCTTATGCCTGAGAAAATATCCCAAAGAGAGAGATCAAGCTCGAGCGTACCGTCCTTGGATGAAGCGATTATACCCCCATACTTTGAAAGTTTCTCATCGTCTGACTTTTTAGCATTATCACCCGGCTTAAATACATGGAGATCCTCTCCCGCTGCATAGATAGTACAATCATCCCCTAGGGCGCCCTTCGCTATTTTAACCAGCCTATCCATAAGCCTGGGATACCTTTCGGTGTGCCTGTATCCAGAGATAATCTCTTCAGCCCTTTCCAAATAGTCCTGAAGAAGAGCTTCCTGCCTGGTTCTTATTATCTTGAGGGATTCCATCTGGGCGGAACTGACAACAGAAAGCTCCAGCGTTCTGCTGGCTTCCTCGGCCTGCTTTGAATAGGATGCTCTCATGGTGCTAAGTAATCTCTCATGAGCTTCAATAAGCTCCTTCCTTTTAGTATCATAGTACCTTGTCAGGTTTTCGATTTCCTGTTGAGCCTTAGCTTCAACGCTTTTCAGTATGTCTTCCAGCGACATCCGCTAACCCTACAATATCTGCAGCAGCAGTATTAGCCCCAGCACGAAACCTATAATCCAGAGAGTCTCAGGAATGACAAAAAATATCAAAACCTGCCCAAACTTTTCAGGCTTCTCAGCTATAATCCCCATCCCTGCGGCTCCGATACCTTGCTGTGCCATTCCGGTACCGACCAGCCCTCCGGCAATGGATATTGCTGCAGCAATTGCCAGCAAAGATGTTTCTAAAGTAGCCACTACCATCTGTAATCCTCCAAGGTTGATAACTGTACGATATATAAAGCTGCCTTGATTGGAGGTTATCAAAAATCTTTTGTTTCTATTGATTTTCAGGGCTTATTTTGAGGGTTATTACTCTGGAACTGTTTATCCTGCTTCTTCCAGTTGGGTCATCCACTACAAGTGTGAATGGATTCCATTTCCCATTGATTGTTCCAGAGATACGTTCTCTAAGAGCCTCTATGGCCTCAGGATCAGCATCTTCCTGATCAAAGAGGTCTAATTTTTCCAGAAGCCTGCTCAGGATCCCTTCTACCGTCGTTATTTCACCAGAGGACATCTCACCGGGATTAATTTCTGCAAAAAACTCTGGAATCTCTACCCTTGCTTCAGGGGACCTGTATACAAGTATCCTCAGGTCGTTAGGGTTCCGGATTTTAAGGACAAGTTTTTTGTGGCCATAGTTTTCTATACCATGTATCTTGGTGCTCTTGTACAAGCAATTCTTGCAAAAGTAGGTCTCTATTTCAATGGCTTCTTCATAGCTTACTTTTGTCCTGTAGAATATGAAAAACAAATTTCTGCCACATGCAGGGCATTCCGTTGCGGTTTCGAATTCTATCGGAATCTCCTCATTATTCATCTTCTCAGTCATACACATCAAGCCATTCCCTGAGCGGTGACGACACAAAGTACCTTGCCTTTCTGAGATCATCAAGGCTTTCAGACTTTGTGAGAAACATGGCTATTTTTAGATCCCTGAGAATAAATGCGATTTCCTGAATAACCTTTTCGGGAGATTCGTCCGCATGTATTAAGAGATTTCTCGCAAAGCCTCCTGAAACTGCTCCAAACATTATAGCCCTAGCCAGATCAAGGCCATTCCTGAGCCCGCCACTGCCTATTACTGGAAGCCCCACTTGACAATATTTAATGGATGCTGGTGCTGGGATACCCCAATTCCAGAAGGATTCTCCAGACCTCATCTTTTCCTTGTCCCCAGACTTCTTAGCCCTGTAGTATTCTATTGCGGCAAATGTTGTCCCGCCCATGCCGCCAACATCAATCGCCTTAACACCTGCATCCTTCAGCTCAAGGGCAGCTTCACGAGAAAATCCATTCCCTGTTTCCTTTGCTATCACCGGGTAGCTTCCTGCTATCTCTCTGATCCTCCTAATCACTCCTCTTGCATTCCTGTCCCCCTCTGGCTGAACCATTTCCTGCAAGAAGTTAAAATGCACTATTAGGTAATTCGCTTCTATAAGGTTCATTACGTAATCTATGTCTGAATCTTTAAAAGCCGGTTTCTCCTGATTGATCAGCTGAGGTGCCCCAATGTTAGCAATCCTGACAGGGATTTTATGATCTAGTATAACAGAAAATGTATCAGCAAGCTCCTTTTTCTCAACTGCTGCCCTCATGCTTCCTACTCCCATTGGAATCTGGAACCTTTCAGCCGCAGCGGCAAGATTTTTGTTTATCTTCTTGCCGAGGGCAACCCCGCCCGTCATTGATGATATGACCATAGGGTATTGTATTGTATAATCTATGAATCGTGTTGAAGTATCAATAGCCGAGAAGTCTATCTCTGGTATTGCCTGGTGTATTATGTGTATGTCATCCCAGTAATTGTGGCTTGAAGTTACCACCTCATTTTCAGCAATCCTGATATGATCTTCTTTTCTGTTTTCAATCACCTGAACACCGTTCCAATAAATTTGTCTGTTCCCACCGCCTTGAGGCGATCGGGATGGTATCCGTTGATAAGATAAACATTTGTCCCGACACTTGCTATTCTCTTCATGGCCTTTATCTTGGCAAGCATCCCACCTGTGACGTCAATAACATCTGAATTTTCAGCTTCGGGTTCAATTTTTACCTCTGCCTGAAGCACCGCATCAGAGTGGAGCCTCGGATCTTTGTCATAAACTCCATCGACATCTGAGAAGAAGATAGCCATATCTGGCCTGAATTTCGTGGCAAGATCAAGCATTATCTCATCCCCCGAAATTATGCGGACGCGTCCCGGTTCTACCATCACATCCCCAAATGTAACTGGTATAAAGCCAGATCCGGCAAGCTCAGCAATTTTGTTGGTCAGATCGCTTCCGGCTGTAGATGGGGGTACTCCCAGGCAAGGACCCAGTACCCTATTTATTATTTTTACAACTGACTGATTTAGATCCATCATATCAGCATGCACTATACTAGCGCCCTTACGCGTGAGCTCTGAAAGAGCCCCTGGGAGACCATACTCCCTGCTCGCTATGTGTCCGAATGAACCGCCACCATGAACTACGACAATCCCAGAATTGGAGTAAGGCTTCAACTGGGAAATTATGTTTTCTGTGGCTGTCCTTTTGAAAGTCCTATATCTCTTCTTGTCTGTGATGACACTCCCGCCAAGCTTCAGAATCAACATCAGTTTCCAATAATCATTATTGTTTGCTGCATAATAAAGTAAGTACCATCGATCTGTGGTCTAGTGCAACTGAGAGTAAAATTTCCTTTCAGCGTAGAATTTGGCTAGGGAGATTACCCTATAAAGTGGATGAAGAAACTTGCTATAGGGTGCAATTGCAAAAACAGCCAGTATAAGGGCATCGTGTATCAAAAATAGGAGGCCATAAAAATAGCTCCCTGAAAGCAATATAAAGGCTACACCCGTTAGACCAGAAAGAAAAATAAGTACAGTAAATGGAACATCAAGCCTTCTCATTTCTGGGCTTCTCTGCGTTCCGGAGTCCGTTATGTCCCATAGTAGAAGGCCTAGAGAACCAAAAGTCATTAGAAGCGACGCAGTGGCATATATTGTCAATGAAAGGCCTGTTATATTAGGGTAAAACGCTATGGATATGAGCGCTGTTATGAAGCCATAAAGAACAGATGCGTGGAAGATAGCCCTTGAAAACCTTGAGTTTTCAGATGGGTACTTGCACCCCACTCCACCACCAAAAAAGAATCTCTGGGAGAAAGCTGCAGCCGCACCATTCAGTGCGCCTAACCACCCCGATATCACCTCGCTTCTTGAGTTGGCGGCAAATTTCAGCCCTGATACTGTCCACAGGATTGCTGTATAGAGATAAACTCCCAGTGTTATATATCTGAACGTTGCTTCAGGAATCAGGGAAATAAGGGAAACAGCCCCAAGCGGATATGCATGCAAAATGAAAATTGGGTAGCCAATAGAGCCAATAAGAGCAATAAGTGTTACGGACAGGGCAAAAATAGCTGGCCTGTCTAGCATAACCGACATGAACGCGGGCCAAACTGCGTCCTTGTAGCTCTTGATCCTTGCCTTGCTCAGAATCTTTGGAATGTTAAGTGCATATTCATGGTCTGGTTCATTGAATGGGCAGACGTAATAACAATCACGGCAGTCATGGCATAAGTTCGCAAGGTAAGGCATGTCTTTCAAATCCAGCGCTGATCTGTACTCAATAGCATCCCATACTGCGCAGAAACCCTCGCAGTAACGGCATGCATTGCATATTGTGAGCTGCCTCTGGGCTTCTTGGTATACATCAGTCACTTTGCCACCCTCCACTGATCCTTCCCAGAACAGATCCGATTGTAAGCCCGAAACCTGCAAGATAGCCTGATTTCAATATATTTCCAGACGCTATCTCGCCAGCTGCAAATGCGTTTTCAAATTCTCCATCTGATCTCAGTATCCTGCAAGATTTGTTGATCCTCACACCCTTATATGTAAAAGTTAGGCCAGGCCTAAGCGGGTATATAAGAAAAGGAGGTTTGTCAATAGGTATTGCCCAGTGGGATTTTGGCGGCGAAATTCTCTCATTTCTCCAATCAAGGTAGTTTTCTCCTCCCTTCTCTATTCCATTGTTAAAAGATGAGACCGTTTCCTCAAGTTTTT
>JAVZLI010000090.1:0-4889 GCA_038883835.1 Thermoplasmataceae archaeon | reverse complement strand
CTTTGCATGTTCGCAGTTATCACTACGAAAATGAACCTCAATGGATTTCCTTTAATAATGATCCGCTGTCTTCAGTGTATTTATTCCCAAGAGCAATTGCCGTGCCCTTTCCATTCTCTTTTCAGTGCGTGAGGTGAAATTAGATCAAAGAGACGCATTGCTGCCATCTGACCAGCCAGTGAATAGGATATATTCAATTAAATAGGGCACTATTCGCATCACTATTAATGTGTCTAAACTAGCCCATAAGAAAAAGAACGGAACCTGCAAAATGGCAGAGGATTAGCAATGAATGCGCAATTGAGGATGATGCGTTCCTGGAGTTGATTCTTAGATGTATTGTTTTGCCTTTACCTTAAAGTCATGGAAACAGAATTCGCGCAAACTATTAATTTTATTAAACAAATATTCTGTCCGATGTCTGTTGTTCTAAAGAAAGAGGATTATGATATGCTCCGTTCCACAGTCCGGGAGTTTGTCCGAAAGGAGGTTGAACCTCTGAGGCTGAGGATGGACAGGGATGATTATTTTCCGCTGGAGTTATTTAGAAAGATGGGTGACCTTGGTTTGCTAGGCATAACCATTCCTGAGGAATATGGCGGATCAGGAATGGATTATCTGGCACAGTGCATTGTTGAGGAGGAACTGGGGTATTCGTCCCCCTCTCTTGCCCTTTCCTATGGGGCTCATAGCAACCTCTGCCTGGACAACCTTTACAGGAACGGATCTCAATATATTAGGGAAAATTTCGTGCCCAAACTCTGCAGTGGGGAGTGGATAGGATCACTTGGGCTCACAGAACCATCCTCGGGCTCGGATGCCCTCAACATGCAAACCAGAGCGGAGAACCGGGGAGATAGGTTTATCATCAACGGAAGCAAGACCCTCATTACAAATGCACCATACGCTGATCTGATTCTTCTGTATGCGAAAACCGGCGAGAACCACACAGCATTCGCAATCCTTGGAGGCGACAAGGGGCTAGCAAGGGGAAAGAGGTTCGACAAGATGGGCATGAGAGGGTCACCAACAGGCGAACTATTCTTTGATAATATTGAAGTGGATGCTAACCGCATTGTTGGGAAGAAGGACAATGCACGCAGAATTATTCTTGAAGGCCTCAACTCTGAAAGGGTTGTCCTTTCGTTCATATTTGTAGGGCTTGCCAGAAGATGTTTTGAGGAATCAATGCGGTATAGCAACAGCAGGAAGCAGGGTGGCAGGCTCTTGCACGAATACCAGCTGATCCAGGAGAAGCTGGCCTACATGTTCGTAAAGCTGGAAACAAGTAAACTGCTGGCAGAGAAGGCAGCATCTATGCTGAGCGAAAACATCGCGGATCCAACCTACGCAGCCGCGGCTATATTGCATGCCACCGAGTCGGCTGAATTCATAGCACGGGAGGCGATCCAGATACATGGCGGGATTGGATACATTAAGGATACAGGCATTGAGATGTTTTTGAGGGATGCAATCCTTGGGCAAATTGGCGCTGGCACGACAGAGATCAGGAAGCAGGTGATTGCAAAATCCCTTGTAAAGAAATTCAAATAATAGCAGAGTTTGTTTAGGTTAATATAATATCAAGAAATTGCAGAGTAAGTTCAGCAATGATATGCGTTAAGTGTGGAGATCGTTTGGCTATTCAGGGTGGACTATGCGAGTCATGCATAGAGGACTCCATTAGAATAAGAAGGTCAGGCAATATAGACATAGCAGTATGCCCAAAATGCGGTTCAGTTAAGCTGAGGAACAGGTGGCTTGAAAACCCGAAGGGTAGCGATTACGCAAAGCACATAGAGACATATATTGAAATTGAAAACCCCGGCCTCACCCTTGAAGTTGATCCAGATTCAGTTTCCTTTGACGCTGATAACGGAATTATGCTATTCAATGCTACTGCGTCAGGCGATAAATTCAGGTCCGAACCGATGCCCATGAAGGAGGATGTCAGGGTAGCCTGGATTAGCTGCCCCTCGTGCAATAAGAGGACAGGGTCTCATCATGAGGCAATCCTCCAGATCAGGTCATCAAGCGGTATGCGAACGCAGTTAGTATCGCAGGCATGCGACAGGGCTCTTCAGCTGATGGAGCGATCCATGGAAGGGCACAGATCATCATATGTTTCCCGGATCGCCGACCTTAAGGAAGGTATTGACATCTACCTGGGAAGAAAAGCCGATGGGGAAAAGCTGGCAAAGGAGATAGGAAATGAATTCTTTTCAATCACAACAGTAAATAAGAAATTGGCTGGCAGAAAGGAGGGATATGATCTTTACCGGTACACCTACCTCATAAGGTTGCTTGATGTTGGTTGTGGGTCAGTCCTGTCGCGCGAAGGGGTTAAGTATATTGTCGAGAGAGTAAACACATCATCCATTGTTATGATTAATTCTGAAACTGGTGCTGAAATATCGCTTTCCAGGAATGAATATTACAATTCAGGCTTTTCCATAACAGAGGATTCGGCAGAACTTGAGAGGTTTATTGTCATTAGCTCGAGGAATGGAGAGACGGAACTAATGGATCCAGCTACATTTAAATCGCACATTGTCAAGATTTCCACAAGCAAAAAAGAAATTCTTGGGCTGCTCTACCATGAAAAAGTTTTCATTTTAGGGGAATAATTCAATTCTCAGAATGCAAGTTCAGGGCAAATTTTCATTTTACCCTTGCAGATAATGGTACATGAGGATAAAGGCAGAGTGGGACACACTCAAAGAGGTCATGATACACAGGCCAGGGATCGAGATTGATTATGCGATGCTGGCCCCGAAGCCGTTCCTTTTCGAACGCCCATTCAACACTGAACGGGCCAGGCATGAACACATGGTTCTTGAGGAAAAACTTAAGGAAAATGGGGTAAGGGTCAGGCTGCTCCGGGAATCCATAATCGAGGCCGCTGATCATGACAGGAAATTCAGGGAACTCCTGGAAGAAAAGGTACTGAACCAGGTTAAATTCTTCGGTGAGATACCAAACACAGAAAGGGCTAAGAACGACTTTAAAAAAAATTTGGCAATCCTTGATGCATCCACCCTTGTGAATACCTTGATTCTTGAGCCTTCTGTCGATCTAAGGATGGAGAGGGAAAACCGGCTTGAGTATCCGAGGATATACTCAAATGTCCCCCTTGCCAACCTCTATTTCATGAGAGATCAGCAGGCAGTGGGGCAGGCTGGAATAATCGTTGGTAGAATGAAGAGAAGCCAGCGCGTGAGAGAAACAGATATCACGGAATTTGTCATGCGGCACATTGTTGGGGAGAGCAGGGTTGCAAAGGTTGGGGAAGCATCAACGCTTGAAGGTGGGGATTTCATGCCAGCCGGTGATTTTGCCATAATTGGCAAGGGGGCACGGACAAATGAATCAGGTGCCAAGGACTTGATGAAATCCAATGTTATGGGATTCAAGGAATACTGTGTGGTAACTAATCCCACTTATCCATTCATGAAGGGTGAAATAGATCCAATGGTGAATATGCATCTGGATACATATTTCAACATAGCCGGGAGCGGCCTGGCAGTTGGATCGAAGGAACTAATGTCTGCAGCCACGGTTGAGGTGTTCCAGGATGACTTTGATACACCCTCACGTACAGCTACATTCTATGACTATATGAGAGAAAAGGGATTTGATATCATTGATCTCTCTGTGGCTGAACAACTCAGTTATGCCTCTAATTTCCTTACACTATCGGACCGGAGGATCATGGGCGTGAACACTGAGAAGGTCCTGCACTTGCTCATCAGCCAGCATGTTTTCCCGGAATATCTCGAATCCATCATCACAAAACAACTAAATTCCAGAGGCAAACAAATGCTCTTTCCCTCTGACGCCATCTGCAGGGAATACGGCATAGATAACATTGAGCTAGACCTGAGGGAGCTGACCGGAGGCTACGGAGGAGCACACTGCATGACTGCTGCTCTTCTTAGGTCGTAATGCCGAACCTGAGGGAAAAATGATTTCCATGAATCCAGGCATCAACGAAACCTTTAATTTAGAAAATTCATTACCTGAGCGTTACGCTTGTTTGTGACAACTAGAGGGATTTGATGGCAAAGGAAAGAGCACAGAAGAAGGGGAAGGATAAGTGGAAGGAGAAGCAGTGGTTTACACTGATGGCTCCGGATTACCTGGGCGGAAAGGAACTTATCATGAGCCTGGGAAGTGGCCCCGATAGTATGGTCGGCAGAAGAATTGAAGTTCCGGTGTCGGACTTCACTGGCAATTTTAAGAGATCAAGTGCAAAGATAATTTTTAAGGTTACCTCATGCCAGGGTTCAAAATGCTCAACAGAGTTTGTTGGGCATGCCATAAGTGATGATTATGTCAGGCGTATGGTTCGCCGCAGAAAAGAGCGTATTGACATAATCAAGAGCTTAGAAACATCAGATAAGTCTCTCGTTGTTGTGAAGATTGTCATCGTCACTGACGGAAAGCTCACGGGAACAAAAAGAATTGAGATAAGGAACGCCGTTGACCAGTTCCTTACCGATAAGCTCTCTCCCATGAGTTTTGGCGATTTTGCGAAGTACATCATAGGCGATGACATCTATAATGATCTTGTGAACGCCACAAAGGACGTTTATCCTTTGAAAAAGATAGAAATAAGGAAATCAGAAGTACTTGGGAAACAGGAGGTTTCTTTACAGCCTCCAGCCCCTGATGAGGCTCATATTGAACAGGTCCAATGATTTTTTTGCCGGGGTGGCTTAGCTGGTAGAGCGCCGGACTCATATGAGCTGAATGTTCTGGGAAATCCGGAGGTCTCGGGTTCGATACCCGATCCCGGCATTCTTGAAATGATCAATAAGCGTGTAATTGCAAATTATGTACCAATCAATGCTAATAAATCCCTTAAATTCTTTCGCGTAAAAGAATAG
>JAVZLI010000089.1:0-4900 GCA_038883835.1 Thermoplasmataceae archaeon | reverse complement strand
CCCTCCAAAGATTTACATGGACCTCCGCCTTTATGAGATGAAGAATGTGGCTTCGGCCGTACCGAAACTGAAACTTTTCACTAAAAAGATCCTCTCCATTGAATTTGAGAAGGATGGGCAGCCAAAAAAATATGATTTTGTCCTCTCAAACCCAAAGCAGTGGAGTGACGAGATAACCAGATGGATTGCCGATGCCCGGCGCCACAAGGAAGAGGAGGACAGAAGAACAGAGGAGGAACGCCACAAGAGAGAAGTTGAGCTTGCAAATGCAAAATCAACAAAACAGAATATCGGCATGGCTTATTATGGGTCCCAGATGCCTCCGAGGGATCAGAAGACCCCTGGGCCAAAGCACGTTGATCTTGAGGAAGAGGATCAGATTAAACCAGCAGGAAACCTGAAGGAACCAAAATACATACCGATAATCTGCGACAACTGCGGAATGGAGGTTTCCCCTGACATGAATTTCTGCCCAAACTGTGGGCATAGGATAATCAAGGAGAAAGCTGCAAAGGAAAAGACTCAGTAAATACCCTATAAGTTTTCCACAATTTTCTGATCCAGCGAAGCTTTTCATTTCCATTGAGGGTGGTTCGGGTCCGGCAATTAGCGAAAGGCTGTCTCTCCCATGATAGGCAAATAGAGGCAGATCAATCCGTGACAGGCTGTAGATAATAGGGCATTCTGAATCCCGTATATTTCAAAGGACGCCAAGGCAGGCTAGAACACTCGGCTTTGCATCTATCCGAGCAATCTCTCTGCCTTTCAAGAGAGAGCGCGTTGGAGACTCAGAGATTCTATGCGCCTATGATTTCTGAATGGAGTCAACCCACCGGTTGAATGGCATAAACCTCTCAAGAGAAAAATCCGGAAGCGATAGTTTGTCCGCGTAATCAAGGAAAATGAGCGCAAGTTTCTCCGAAATAAAGGTTGGAACAAATATCTGGTATGTCACTCTTCCCGAGGAATTGGTCTCAAGGAGTGAAGCTATGGGAAGATGTTCCCTTCTAATCACCCTTAATATTTCGCGGAGAAAATCAGACCTGGGATCACATTCAAAAACCTGATTGATAGGGTCCACAACTGTACAGTCATTGTGGAGATGGCTTCCAAAGGTGACCATGCGGCATTCCGGCAAGTCCTCCCATGAAAATATTTTTGCCTCAGCTACAGAATCCCTATCCTTATTATTTTCGCCCCCTACTCCGTAGGAAACCATGACAACTGTTATTGGTATCCGGGTGTCTATGTCCCTCAGAGTTGAGACGATCCCAAAGGATGGCCCCAGGTAATTCACTTTGATCCTGTTTTCCGCTGAGAAAACCTCCCTTAGCACTCTGTTCACCGCGCTGGACGATGCCCTGTGGAACCTGAAGTCAGCATGCACTGAACCATTGTGAAGGAATAGACCCCCTGGCACGACAGAAGGTATCTTAATCAGATTCATGAACACTCTTAGCTCTGGAAGGAGATCATTGGCAGGCAGATGAAGGACTTTGTAGTCACCCATTGAATCATGATTTACCTTTGATATGAGGGGTTCGTATTTTCCCATAATACGTGAATTAACGTACATAAAAATTTCAGCCCTGTCAGAAAGAACTGAAACGTGCAACGGAATTGGCTGCTCAACCTTCGAGAAAACAGGGAGAAATTCTTGTTGAATATGAAAAGAGACCTGCAGGGTAAAATCCAACCTGTCCGAAACCTGAACCAAATCTTCCATAGAGCAGCGTTGGAGATTTCACCTGTTCTTAATTTTTTCTGTGGTGATGATACGAAATAGCTTATTTCAATAGATCTTTCCAAACACGTTCATTTTGAGATAATTTGTGAGTTTCTGCATGTGGCTTTTTACCCTCCCCTTGGCAAGGTCTGGATCGTGCCGCTCTATTGCTTTTAGTATTGCTTCGTGCTCGGCAACCTCATCCTGCCTTCGATCGTAGCTCGTGAAGAGTGATGTCCGGACAACCTTCAGCTTTAGCCTTATGTTTGAAGTATATTCAACGATGTATGGATTTTTGCAGGCTGCTGCAATCATTGAGTGAAACTTCCCATTCAAATCGGCCAATTTAATTGGATCAGGGTTTGTTTCGTTGGCAGCGATCTTGATCATTTCAAGAACATTCCATAGGGAAGCGATCTCATCCGGGGTAATTCGATCGCAAGCAAGGGCGGCGGCTTCGGCTTCCAAAATTGTCCTGACCTCATATAGATCAAGGACTTCTTTTTCTGAGAGAAAAATAACATTATAGAATCTCCCATTTCTGGAAATCAGCCCTTCGGCCTCTAACTGCAGCAAAGCTTCCCTTACCGGTGTTTTGCTCATGTTGAGGCGCCTCACCAGATTATCTGGGCTGATTGACTGTCCCGCCCTGTATCCGCCATTCATTATGGTTTCAAAAATGTACTTGTACGCAGTCTCTGTCAAAGAACCTAATTCTTCGTCCATCTTATTCGCTTACGGGAAATTTCTATCAGAATAAAAATACTTTATGTACTTTAGCGGTGACTTTCTGGCATAACTTCGATGATCCTTCTTAATGGCATGACAAATGCTTTTATTGTTGTCGGGTTCACAAATGTATGGCAGATAGCATATCACTTGAGTCCTACATTGACCTAGGGATCAGGGCAAGGAAATCAATTGAATTGGGGCAGGTCAGGGAACTTGCCGGGAGGATTATCCGTGCGGCGCGGAACGGGGGGAAGCTTATTACCTTCGGAAACGGAGGATCAGCTGCAGATGCTCAGCACTTTGTTGGCGAACTGGATGGCCATTTCACAAGGGAGCGGAGTGCAATTCCTGCTGTTTGCCTCTCAACAAATACTTCATCACTGACAGCAATAGGCAATGATTATTCCTATGATGATGTGTTCTTCAGGCCGATCTCTGCACTTTGCTCAAACAATGATGTTGTGGTCGGCATAAGCACCTCTGGAAATTCCAGGAACGTGCTGAAGGCAATTGAAGAGGCAAACAGGAAGGGCGCATTTACCGTCGGACTGACAGGAAAATCAGGAGGAAAACTTGCAGGGATAGCCTCAATGGCAGTGAAAGTTGACTCAGATTTTACACCGATCATCCAAGAGGCGCACATTACGTTCATACATATGGTCTGCCTTGCAATGGATCAGATGCTGTAGGTTCTCACTGGATGCAGCTTTGTAAAACGGATCATTACACGAACCGGCAGGAAAGACCATTTCCAGCACATCAGTTTGGGAGTGTTCTCTCTCCCACTAAAAGGATTTAATTACCCTTCAGTATATTTCCTGCGATGGATTTCTCTCTGAAGGTAATAAATGTTGAAATGCCCATGCTCTATCCTTTCACAACCAGCTTTGGGACCGAAAGCAATAGAAATGCTCTCATATTAGAACTAAAGGCCGGTGGCATATCAGCTTATTCTGAGTGTGTAACATCTGTGAGGCCGGATTATGGATATGAGGACAATGATACCGCATTGCACATAATTCGAAAAGTTTTAATCGAAATGATCAGTGACTTGCCAACACCGCAGGAATTCACGGAACGTGCAAGAAAAGTTAAGGGTGACAACATGGCAAAGGGTGCTGTGGAGATGCTTCTATGGGATTACCATTCAAAGTTGAAAGGGAAGCCGCTCCATGAAGTTCTTGGTGAGAGTAAAGGGTACGCTGATGTTGGGCTTTCCATAGGGATGGACAGAATTGAGGCTACACTGGATAGGATTTCAAAGGCGGTGGATAGCGGCTACCAGAGAATAAAGGTAAAGATCGAAAAGGGTAAGGAAATCGAAATTCTATCCAAGATCAGGGACATGTTTCCTGATATAGTTCTTACAGCAGATGCAAATAGCTGCTACTCCATAAATGACATAGACATCTTAAAAAAGATAGATCGCTACGATCTCAAGTATATTGAGCAGCCACTTTCATATGACGACCTGATCTATCACGCTCGCCTTGCAAAGGAGATATCAACTCCGATCTGCCTTGATGAATCCATAACCTCCCCAGAAAAAACAAAGAAAGCATTCGAGATAGGCGCATGTTCGGTTGTCAACATAAAACCCGGCCGAATAGGCGGCCTCACTGACTCCATCGCTGTTGCAAGAATTGCTAGGGAGCATGGCGGGCATGTCTGGGTTGGCGGAATGCTGGAAACCGGTATTGGCAGAAGCTTTAACGTTGCAATGGCATCTTCCAAGCTGGTAGATTATCCTGGAGACACTGCCCCAAACTCAAGATATTTCAAAAAAGATATTGTAAAAAACCCATTTAAAATGGAAATGGGACGAATAAAGCCGAATTCTGGCGCTGGAATCGGAGTAGAGATTGACCATGAGCAGCTCTTGCATTACACGAAATCAATTTCCACATTAAATTAAATAATGCAAATCAGGCCGTGTCAAATCAATATAATATGTTTTCCAATGTTTCATAGAAAGCCTCAGTGGTATTGAAAATTATTTTCTGCAATGTTCCCATAGGCTGAGACTGCATTTCTAAGATTAATTAAGGGATAGAAACACGGCTCCATCTGGCATAAAGAAGAAGCATTCTAGCCACAAGGCATTGAAGATAATTTCTTGCTCTATATGTTTGAAATATTGCACAGCAACGCCAGGTTATCCCGCCTCATCAATTAGGAAGGCCTCAGCATGATCGAACCGGGAATACCTATGAAACACCTTTATTTCAGACATTATCAGCTGGCGAAAGATATTTTCCCCAATAATTGAAAGAATGATGACAGAAGGGAATACCCATGGTTTGTGTTTCTCATGGTATTACTGATTCTGTCAGCAACTTCTGCCATGCACCAGGGAAAGGATATGAAGGATCAGTAACATATGATTCTGCATATGGGCACAGACATTCACTTCCTGTGATTAACGCAAATAACATGATAGGC
>JAVZLI010000088.1:0-5014 GCA_038883835.1 Thermoplasmataceae archaeon | reverse complement strand
ACATCACCTATGTCACCGCGGATGTTGGCATTGATGCAAATGTATCGGTGAGTTTCCCAAACCTTTATGCTGTTAGCTTTGAGCCTGCGAATCTCCCGGCAGCTAGCGATTACAATATTTGGGGTATTAATGCGAGCTTTTCCTATGGATATTTCACCAGCTACTTCAGTGAAAATACTACAGGATCCCAGACTGTACCCATTTTGCTGCCTGCTGCCCTTTTGCTGGAACACCCGTTCTTAAAGCTTAATAGCAATGCGGGCGGCACATCACCATATTACTATGTCCAGTTTCCAGATTCGAATGTGATCGTTTCCCAGAACATTACACAGCAGATCCATTTTGGAACGTTGTATGCGGTTAAGATAACGTTCGTGGGAATGCCTCCTGCAGGCTATCTCTCAATCAACTCTATATCAGGAGGGATCCAGTCCTTCTCATCTTTGCAGGAGGGCACAACGGTAACTTTTCTATCGCCAAATGGAACATTTGATTTCAGCTATGGCATATCAACAAATGTTTCAGGGGCAGCGTCGATGTCTGTGCCATTCAGCATAACTGTGTCCGGAGCCGAAAGAAGCTTAAATATTAGCGTTTATAACATAACACTCGCGAATGAATTTAGCCAATCAAGTTATTACCTCACCATTGCAAGCCTAGAAAATGCAGGTTTCAACTATTTTGAAAGCTCTGCGGCTGCTGGGCAAAATCTCAGCATTTACCTTCTAAATGGTACTTACGCGTACCAAGCTGAGTCTTTCTACGGCAGCACTCCGCTTCAGGCAACGACCTACGGCAATTTCAGTGTTTCCGGAAGTTCAAAGGTGGTCTCCATGCCAGTCCCAACAGAATATTACCAGGTTGCATTTTATGCATACGGGCTCCCCCCTGGCGCCCCTTATTCAATGAATATCTACGGAACGTCAGGCCACTCATCAGTTGAATATTATTTTGAGGGCAATTACTTCGGAGGGAATACCTATGCATATCTTCCGCCAGGTGTTTATTACGCTAATTTTATAATGTTCCAGTATAACAACGTCATTTACTTCGCCAACAACACGATCTTTACTGTGACGGGGGAACTGAACGTTGATTTGAATTTTTCAACCAATGCATATTTGACCTTTTTGGAGCATGGGCTTCCATCGGGAAATAAATGGAGCGTTGTTTACAACGGAACCACATACAGTTCAACTAGCGATAAGATCGTTGTATCAGGCAATGCCAGCAGGAATTTGCATTTCATTGTCAATTCAACTGGAGGCTACAGCCCAAATCCTTCCTCTGGGAGCATTTTAGCAGCAGATCAATCTGGTTACTATGAAAACGGGACCGTAAATTTTGAGATACCTGTGCAGTTCTCTCCAAATACCATCGCCGGAAAGCCTGGCATCCCCATATCAACCCTCAATGTTACAAGCGGCATTTCTGGATCTGGATCTCAATGGAACCTATCACCTGAAGCACAAATCAATACAATAACACCTGACCCGGCCAATGGACTGACCTACATAATTTACACACAGTACCCACCATTAAGTGCTGGTTCTTACATAGATGTTGTGAATTCCTCCGATTACACCACACAGGAAAGAATTAACTTACTTCTAGGCGTGATACCTGTATTTACAATGCTTGACCCCAATAATGGCATGCTCTATTCAATTTTGCTCGTATCTCCCCCTAACCAATTTGATATTGCTTCCCTCAATACCGTAACCAATTCACTCCAGATCACCCCAATCAACATCTATGGCCTGTCAGCACTAGCCGTGGATCAGGCCAGCGGAAATCTTTATGCCGCAGGATACAAGGGAATTTACGAACTTAACCCTGCGACTTTGGGAATCATGTCAACAGTCATAATGAATAGCACATATTCATCGAGTGTTTTCGGATCAGGACTGAACCTCTTTTATTCAGGCGAAACAGGGCTTCTTTATGCCACAGGCTATATGCCAAATGGTTTAGTGGTGATTAACCCATCAGATAACGTTGTTGCAGGCAACTATTCATTCAACATTAATGTTAATGAGATGGATGCATTTCTTGCAGGGTCCACAATAGACCTTAAAGATGGCATTATATATTCTTCTCTCCTGCAATATGATACGGCAACAGGCCTATATTCTGCCAACATTGTGTCCTTCAATATCAGCAGCCATAAATTTATCATAGGCCCAACGCTGGGGCAGGAACTTCCAAACAGAATTGCATATGATCCCTACGACGGCAATATCTACATGCTCTTCCTGCTTGGAAATAACTACCCGATTTCTGCTCTTGCGCTCGATCTGGGCCAGCTGG
The DNA here is from genome assembly GCA_038883835.1 of Thermoplasmataceae archaeon. Classification (GTDB taxonomy): domain Archaea; phylum Thermoplasmatota; class Thermoplasmata; order Thermoplasmatales; family Thermoplasmataceae; genus UBA447. The sequence goes on along the minus strand of JAVZLI010000088.1, from coordinate 2,704 downwards.
CAATATATGAACCGTCAAAGGGTTTACTGATGAACTACACTTATCTCGGGCCATCCCCGGATTATATTGCAATTAACCCTGCGAACCACAATATTTTAGTTGGAAACGCACAAATGGGCTCAGTTACAGTGATTGGCAATTACCTCTATGGATACATCGAAGGCACTGTCAACATTCCATCGGCATCTGTAACTATAAACGGAGTACAGGTGCAAGTGTCAGATGGCCACTTCTCCATATCAACTCCGCCTGGAATATATTATGTCAGCGCATTCGCCAGAGGCTTTGCCCCGCAGGCAGATCGTGTAATTGTTTCTAGCCTCTCTGCTTCGGATGTTGCCCTAAACTTGAATAGCACTGCTATAACCTACAGTGTTACTGGGCATGTTTCTCCAGCTGCTGCATCCGTAATGTTCAACGGTATTGCATCAACTGTGAGCTCATCTGGGAACTACCAGATCTTTGTGACGCCAGGAACATATACAGTATCAGCTTTTCTGGGAGGCTATTTCCCGTTCTCAGAGAAGGTTGACATTCAAAACAACACAACACTAAACCTTGAACTGTCAAGGGAAACTTCCCCTGAATCTGTATTAAGTGCAGGCAACTTTACAGCAATGGGCTTCAATGTTTCCATATCTTCAGCGATCAACAACCCAAATCTCACCTTCGAGGTGAAGTTCAACTCTTCTGCGAACGGAACAATACTGGTGGAAATTCCTTTTGCAAGCCTTAGCGGCGTCAATCTCAGTGACCTGTTCAGCAGCCGCGTATACATTGACGGCACAGAATACGGCAACTTTTCAATCACACTCACTTCAAACTACACGGTAATCCTTAAGGTAACAGGATTGAGCAAGGATCCCACCCTAATATGGTCCTACGGCCCTGAGCAAGCATCCACGAAGTTGCCGCCGATCAGCTCACCAAATCCATTATATTACATAGCTGCTGCACTGGCAGCCATTGTTGTAATAGCAGCTGTAGTTTTAGTTGCAAGGAGGCGGAAAAGTTAATCATTAAAAAATTCCTAAATTATTTCAGACATCCATATTTTTCATTCTTTTTCAATGAGCCAAATGTGCTGGCTATGGCCTGATGGCAGGGACGCAGGCTATTTGAAGCATCGCTGCCCTAAAAAACAAATCAATGCAAGTTCGGTAAAACATTATTGCTCTACGCTTGCCTTTTCTCCGAATGCCTTTGTGATCAATTGTGCATATCTGCTGAATGAATCGTCGTCAAGGTCTGCTATCCCAGCATGCTTGTCATGCATCGGCTTGTACTCAATCTCTTTGCCTCGTGCTAAAATATGCAACGTAGGAATGCCAAGGCGTTTTTCCTGCCTTGACGAAACATGATCCACTTCAGCGTAATCAATCCTTTGAAACTCCGGAAAGCCCTTTGATAGTCCACTTTCCAGGTTCATTTCTATCTCGGCCTTCCCCCTATGGCTTCCTCTGCCAGCTGCTGGTGTATTGCCATGCTGTCATGTGCCATAGCATAGGGCGAAGCGGGTCCAAACGGGACTCTTGTGAGTGGATCAGGCCTAAGATACTGCCTGGCTTCCTTCTGGATCTTCTTCTTGCTTAGTACGTCAAATACAAGTATTGCGGAATTGGTGAAAACAAGATGGTGCAAGTTCGTCACGTTCCCTCTTTTCCAAGCATTGTCCGCTGAACCGATAATGGAAACAATACCGCTCAATATTACAATCTCTTTATTAATATCATCAAAACAACAGAGGCCAGTTAGATTTCCCCTTACTTTTTTAGAAGCAAGGCTATTTTCTGCAAATGGCAGCTATAACGCCACGGTCTTACAATGTATATACCTACAAAACAAATTGCAATAATAGCATTCTGAAAACATTGGGTTAATTTCTCTCAGCCAATGATATACTTTTTTAATCCTGACTTAGAGAAATTCTTAAACTCATAGGCCGTACCCCAATTCAATAATGGATTTTGCATGAGAGCTGATGCCTGCCTAATCTTCAAAAAATAGGCAATCTGACTGAAATGGGAGTGCATATGGATCAATCAGCGCTGGGATAATAGGTTTGGCATATGCATTCAACCCTTTTACATCACGGTTAATCCATCAAACCTGTATGTAGTATCCCAATAAATTCCATAATACCGCTTCTCAAGCCCATCAGAACCCATTGTATCAATGACGCTTTAAGAGTAGATGCCCCTATTTGCTAAAGCACCCATTTTTGATTGTATCAATCCTGATAACTTTTAATTAAATTCACAAAATCATCTTGAAAGGGTTTTTCAATATTACACTGCTATTGGAGCGATGGAAACAAAACAATCATCTTCAGGCGAATTGATACTTGAAAAGCTTGACAATTCAAGGGCTTCCAGGTTTTACTGGCTTCTTACCATCCTATCCACCATTGGAGGGTTTCTATTCGGTTATGATACATCCAACATAGGCATAGTCAAGGTATTTCTTCCAAATGCTTACGTTTCCAGCAACCCGTTTGTGGTCGGGTATCTCTTTTCCGGAGTTTCGCTGGGAGCTGCAATTGGGGCTCTCCTGGCTGCAGGGCTGATTGACAAATATGGAAGAAAATCCATGTTGATTTTCGACGCCTTTCTCTATAGCGTAGGTGCAATACTTTCAGCTGTGACTGTTGACCTTGTTATGCTTCTTGTATCCAGGACAATAATTGGTATTGCAGTGGGAGCTG